>DMJA01000057.1 GCA_003451935.1 Verrucomicrobiota bacterium
GATTCTCCTACACGCTCCCTATCCTAGCGGGCAAAGGCCCGGGATGCAACTGCAGGCTTCAAGCACTGGCGGAGATGGCCGCCGGCAGCACCTCGAAGTCGCAGATCAGCGGCAGGTGGTCGCTGAGGCGGATATCGCGCGCCACTTCGAAATGCGTCACGTGAATTTCGGGGCTATGCAGGATGAAATCGAGCTGCCAGCGGGGGGATTGGCTGGGGAAGGTGGGGACATCGGCCAGATTGGCGCTGGCCAGGCCTAGGGCTTTCATGAAGTCCTTCAGCTCGACCTTCCCGGCAAAGGCGTTGAAATCGCCGGCAATCAGATAGGGCTTCTTCGCCTGTCTCGCCAGCCGTGCCAGATCGGCCAGCTGGGCTTCCCGGCACCGGCGGCTGATGGCGAGGTGGACGATGAAAATCACCACATTCTCCAGTTCCAACTCCATCACGAGGCGTTTGACGCCCTTGCGGAGGAAATGGGACCGCTCGTAAACCACCGGATGTCCGCACAGACAGGCATTGGCCTGTTTGCGCATGAGCGGCAGGCGGCTCCACCAGGAATATCGGTTGTACTTCGAGCGGCAGAAAGGCCGTTTGCCCAGCTTTTGGGCAATGAGATCCGCTTGGCTGCGGTGCCCGGAGCGATAGGATCCGGAATCGATTTCCACCAATCCAAGGACATCCGCCTTCTGGTCGCGGAAAAACTGGATCAGGGCATCGAGGTTTTTGCTGGTTTTCCGGAAAAAACCGCCAAAGGGGAACGGCAGATGGAATTTGAACCCCGTTCCCGTCGCATAGCGCATATTGTAAAGCATGAGTCTCATAGACAATTAGTTGAACACTACTTCATGAACTGGAAAATTCAAGCGTTTCGAAACTTAAAGCTTGGCGCGCGAATGAAAGGGCGGGATAAGGAGACGTGATGAAAAGCGTTCTGATTTTGGCCCCCCATCCGGATGACGAAAGCATTATTGGCTTGTTGCCGTTGCGGTTGCGGGAAGAGTGCGGATTTTCCGTTTGGGTGGTGCCCGCTACATTGGGAAGCCATCCTGACCGCCATAAGGCGCGGAAATTGGAACTTCGAAAGGCCTGCCAGACGCTGGGTTTCCGGTTGCGCCTGTTGAAGACGGGCGATCCGTCATCCGAATTACGCGTATGCTTTGAGGCCATCCGCCCCGCGATGGTTTTGCTGCCGCACGCGAAAGACGGGCATCCGACGCACCGGAGGACCCATCAGTTGGGCGTCGCGGCGATGGATGCGTCGCGTCGCGCTTTCCATGTCGTGGAAACCGAGTATTGGCATCCGCTGGAGCGGCCCAATCTGATGGTCGCGGCGAGCGGGGCGCAATTGAAGACCTTGCGCCGCGCCTTGGCCTGCCACAAGGGTGAGATCGAGCGCAACGACTATGCCGCGCGTCTGCCGGCCTGGATGAGCGACAATGTCCGGCGCGGGGCGGAACTGGTCGGGGGAAGAGGCGCCGCCGCGCCGGCCATCGCCCATGCCACGCTCTACCGCGCCCGGCAACGTGCCGGCGGGAAATGGCGCACGGAATTCCGCAGTGGCCGGATCATTGAGTCCACGGCAGATCTGGCCGCCTTGGCTGGGCTTTGGGGATGAAAAAAAGCCGCCCGTTGACCGGGCGGCTTTGTACCGGGCGCACAGGGGGATCTATTTGCGTCCTTGCTTGTCGAGGATTTTGATGGCCTCGATGGCGGTACGGATGGCTTCCTCGACGCCGACCTTGGCGATGATGGGGGCGTCGGCGTAGGTGAGGCCGATGGTCGCCAGCACTTCGCCAGCGCGGACGCGGCGGATGCTCGACACCACGAACAGCGCGGCGGATTCCATCGAGGTCGAGATGACGTTCGAGCGGTACCAGGCGTTCCACTTGGCGTCGATTTCTTCGCGGATGGGGATGTCCTTGTCCTCGATGAAGAAGGCGTCCTTGCAATGGCCGATGCCGGTGTGCGCGGCGATCTTCAGCTTCTTGGCCGCTTCGCGCAGGGCCAGGGTGACGTCGAGGTCGGCCACGGCGGGATAGGAGAGGGGCACGTACTGGCGGGTGGTGCCTTCCTCCCGCACGGCGCCGGTCGTGATGCACAGGTCGCCCAGCTTCACCTCGCGCTGGAGGGCGCCGCAGGTGCCGATGCGGATGAAGGTGTCCGCGCCGCACTTGATCAGTTCCTCGACTGCGATGGCGGTCGAGGGGCAGCCGATGCCCGTGGAGCAGCAGGAAACCTTGATGCCGGCGACGGTGCCGGTCCACGTGCGGTATTCGCGGTTGAAGGCGACTTCCTTCGCGTTGTCGAAGAACGACGCGATGAGCGGCACGCGTCCGGGATCGCCGGGCAGCAGGACATAGCGGCCGACGTCGCCGGGCTTCAGGTGCACGTGGTATTGCATTTCAGCGGCGGCCTTCTTGGACGCCTTCTTGGATTTCTTGGCCATGATCGGATTCCTTTCCTTTGCCTACAGGGTTTCCTTGGACAGTTCCTTCCAGAACTGGAGGATGAGCTTCTTCATGCCGGACATGGCTTTTTGGGAGGTCTCGAAGACTTCCGTATGGGTCAGCGGCTGGTCGAGAATGCCGGCGGCCATGTTGGTGATGCAGGAGAGGCCGGCGACGCGCAGGCCGGCGGCATTGGCCAGCATGGCCTCGGGCACGGTGCTCATGCCGACGGCATCGGCGCCGAGCGCGCGCCAGGCGCGGACTTCGGCCGGCGTCTCGTAGGTCGGCCCCGTGCCGGCAAAATAGACGCCGTGGCGCAGCGGCACCTGAGCCTTCTTGCCCGCGCGGGCGAGGGCGGCGCGGAGCTTGCGGTCATAGATGAACGACTGGTCCGGGAAGCGCGGGCCCCAGAGCGGATCGTGCGCGCCCAGCAGCGGCGTGACACCCATCAGGTTGATGTGGTCGTCGATGATCATGAGGTCGCCGGCCTTCCACTTGGGGTTCGTGCCGCCGGCGGCGTTGGTCAGAAAAACCGCCTTCGCGCCCAGGCTCTTCAGCAGGAAGAGCGGCGTGGCGACGGCCTCCCAGCCGACGCCTTCATACACGTGGCGGCGGCCCTGGAAGACGAAGGTTTCGATGCCGGCGGACTTGCCCCAGAGCAGGCGGCCGGCATGGCCGGCGACGCCCGCCTTGCCGAGGCCGGGGATCTTCTCGTAGGACAGGACGCCGAGCGGCTCGAAGGCGTCGGCGATCTCGCTCAGGCCCGAGCCGAGAATCATGCCGAGTTTCGGCTTGGCCTTGGGAAAAGCCTTTTTCACGGCGGCGAGCGAAGCGTCAAGTGGTTTGCGGTTGATCATGGTCGGGGTCTCCTTTGTTTATGGCGAAAGTTTTCCACGCTGTGGAAACATTTTTTCCATTGTGTGGAAAAATCGCGAAAAAGTTTTCCATTGTGTGGAAAAATTCATCGGCGGCTAGCCCGTAATGCGGGCGACGATGGGCTTGGGGGCGGCGACCGGGGCGGCGGCGATTTCGAAGGCCTTTTCGACGTAGGCCATGGCCTGCGCGAGCTTCTCCTCGGAGTTCGCATGGAGCGTGACCAGCGGCTGCCCCTGGGCGACCTTGTCGCCGATTTTGGCGAGGCCAGAGGTGCCGACGCCGTAGTCGATCTGGTCGTCGGTCTTCTGGCGCCCGCCACCGAGCACGAGGACGGCGCGGCCAATGGACTCGGCATCCACTTTGGCAAGGAATCCGGCGGCGGGGGCCGGATAGGGCTTCACGATGGACGCCTTCGGCAGCTTGGAGAGGTCGTCGAGGGCGGAGACGTCCGCGCCGTGCAGGGCGGCCATTTCCTTGAACTTGGCGAAGGCGGCGCCGGAGGCGATGATCTTCTTCAGGATGCCGGTGGCTTCCTCCACGGTGGCGGCCTTCTTGCCGAGCACAAGCATTTCGGCGGTGAGGGCCATCGTGATGTTCATGAGGTCTTCGTCCGCGAATTTGCCTTGGAGGCATTCCATGGACTCGATGATTTCCAGCGCGTTGCCGGCGGTGCGCCCGAGGGGTTGGTTCATGTCGGTGAGCAGCGCGACCATGCCTTTGTTCATGGCCTTGCCGACGCGGACCATGGACTGGGCGAGGGCGGTGGCATCCTCAATGGTGCGCATGAAGGCGCCGGTGCCCCACTTGACGTCGAGCACGAGCGAATCGATGCCCTCGGCCATCTTCTTGCACATGATCGAGGCGGTGATGAGCGGGATGGAGGCGACGGTGCCGGTGACGTCGCGCAGGGCGTAGAGCTTCTTGTCGGCGGGGGCGATTTCGCCGGTCTGGCCGATCATCGAGAAGCCGCACTTGTGGATGGTCTCGATGAACTGCTTTTCGGAGAGGTTGACGTTGAAGCCTGGGATGGACTCCAGCTTGTCGAGGGTGCCGCCGGTGATGCCGAGGCCGCGGCCCGAGATCATCGGGACGGCGAGGCCCGCGCAGGCGGCGAGGGGGGCGAGGATGAGCGAGACCTTGTCGCCGATGCCGCCGGTGGAGTGCTTGTCCACCTTGGGCAGCTTGATGGACGAGGTGTCCACCATCGCGCCCGAGTGCATCATGGTGTCGGTCAGGACGGCGGTTTCCTCGGGGGTCATGCCCTTGAGGAAGATGGCCATGGCCATGGCCGACATCTGGTAGTCGGGGATGGTGCCCTTGGTGTAGCCGTTGATGAAGAAGCGGATTTCCTCGGCGGAGAGGACGTGTCCATCGCGTTTTTTCTCAATAATCCATTGGGGTACCATTTGGGGGCTCCTTTAGGGGCTCAATATCCAATATCCAATATTCAATGTCCAATCATCAAGTGGAATGCCGGAGCGCGGGCGTCCCGCCCGCTCGGAAGATGCGGGCAAGATGCCCGCGCTCCGGCAAAATCTGGCCTGTGATCAGACAAACGAAGCCCCTCTGGGGATGGCGGGGATGTTGAAGAACCGGGCGAGGGACTGGGCGATATCGTAGAAGCCGCGGCGGATGCCGAGGGATTCGACGGGCTCGCCGGGGCGATAGACCAGCAGCGGCACGTATTCGCGCGTGTGGTCGGTGCCTTGGAACGTCGGGTCGTTGCCATGGTCGGCGGTGAGGATGAGCATGTCGTCGGGGCCGATCAGGGGCAGGTAGTTCGCGAGCCACTGATCGGTCAGTTCGAGACTCTTGGCGTAGCCCTTGGCGTCGCGGCGATGGCCATAGACCATGTCGTAGTCAATGAAATTGGCCATGATGAGGCCGGAGGTCTTTTCCTTCGTCCATTTCTCGACGAGCGCCTGGGAGTCGGCGTTGTTGCCGGTGTGGACGGATTCGGTGATGCCGCGGTGGCAATAGATGTCCTCGATCTTGCCGACGGCGTAGACGGGGATGTTTTTCTCCACCAGACGCTCCAGAATGGTTTTTTCGTCGGGGAGATAGGCGAAGTCCTTGCGGTTCTCGGTGCGCTTGAACGCGCCGGGCTTGCCGACGAAGGGACGGGCGATGATGCGGCCGACGCGCAGGGGATCGCACAGGCGGCGGGCGATTTCGCAATAGCGGTAGAGCTCGGGGACGGGGACGATTTCTTCGTGGCAGGCGATCTGGAAGACGCTGTCGGCGGAGGTGTAGCAGATGAGCGCGCCGGTCTTCATGTGCTCTGCACCGAGTTCGTCGATGATGGCGGTGCCGCTGGCGGCCTTGTTGCCGATGAGCTTGCGTCCGGTTTCCTTTTCAAACGCGGCAATCAGGTCTTGGGGAAAGGAGTTGACGGGGGGAAAGCCGTGGAAGCCGGGATCCACTTCGAGGCCGGCGATTTCCCAGTGGCCGGTGATGGTGTCCTTGCCGTCGGACATTTCGCGCATGGCGCCGTAGGAGGCCATGGGCTTGGACTCGGGCGGCACGCCTTCGATTTTTTCCTTGGGGGTGTGGGGCAGGAGGCCGGGGATGTTGCCGAGGCCCATTTTCTGCATCGTGGGGACATGGAGTCCGCCGGCGGCGGCCGCGAGATGGGCGAGGGTGGAAGCGCCGGCATCGCCGTATTCGGCCGCGTCGGGGGCGCTGCCGATGCCCACGGAATCCAGAACGATCAGGACTGCTTTCATCTTTGGCCTTCTTTCTGTTCCGCGCCAGGCGCGGCATGCTTGTTCCGTTGTTCTACCGTTTCAATCAAAAACCCCGTGGGGTTCACGGGGTTTTTGCTTCGTTGATCTCGTCCACAATGCCGACAATCACACTTCGCACCGGCCCGTCTGCGGACTCGAGGACCTGCCGCGCTCCATTGCCTTCATCGAGAATCAACACCGTTTCGCCCGCGCCCGCCCCGGCGCGGTCCACCGCGACGAGGTAGCCGGCGGCGGCCTTGCCGTCCGTTTCAATCTTCTCCACCATCAGCAGCTTCTTCCCGTCGTAGAACGGGTGGTTGATGGTGGAGTGGATGTTGCCGATGACCTTGCCGAGGATCATGCGGGACCGCCTTTCCATTTCGGAGCCTCGACGCCATCGACGATGCCGACGATGGCGTGGTCCACGGGGACAAACGAGGGGGAGAGGGTCATGGCCGCCTCGCGCCCGCCTTCGTAATAGACGAGTTCGCCGGGGCCGGCCATGCGCGTGCCGTCGGCGCAGACGACGGGAGAGCCTTTCTCCGCACCTTCCTTGGTGAGCGGCTGGACGAGCAGCATGGGGACGCCCGACAAGCCCTCATAGACCTGCGTGGAGACCACCGTTCCAATGACTTTTCCTAGAAGCATGATGATTCCCTTGTCGTGCTAGGACGCGGTTTCTCCTTCGAGGGCGAGGGGCTTGGCGAGGTCGAAGCGGGTGGAAACGGAAATCTGCTGGAGCAGGGCATCGTGGGGGGAGGTGAGGACGCGATGCTGGGCGGGGATGCCGCGGGTTTCCAGCGCGGAGAGCGCGATTTCCTGCGCGGCCTCGATGTCGGTCAGGTCGCCTTGGAGGATGGAGAGGCCGCGGCCATCCATGCGGGGATCGCCGGCGCGGAATTCGATCAGCTCGACGGAAACGCCCTTCATGGCGCGATCAATGGCCTGGACGTTGCACGAGACGGTCGGAGTTTCCAAGATCAACAGGGGGCCTTCGCCCATTTTGCGGACATTGCCGAGGATGGCGTCGTAGAGGGCGGGATGGATGTCCGGCAGGAAGGCGTCGTCGGCCACCTGCAGGCCGCCATGGAACAGGGCTTCCGCATGGGCTTCGGCCACGGACGCCGTGGTGCCCGCCAGCAGGATGAGGAACCGTCCGGCGCCGATGGTGCCAGTGCGAATCATGGAAATCGGCGATTTCTTCAGCAGCGCGTCGGCGGCGAACAGGCCGGCCGGCACGCTGTTGAATTCGATCGACGCGAATGCGGGGAATTGCTTCATCAAACGATCCGGAAGTGGTCGATCAGCGCGCAGCGGCGCCAGCGCGAAAAGCTGCGCGGGGTGGTCAGGCCTTCGCCCGTGGGCGAAGCGATGGTGAAGGAGGTGAAGCCTTCGCCGCCGAAGCCGAGACCGGCTTGGGAGCGGCCGTTCTTGACGAAGATCGAGCAGTTGCACTGGCGGGCCATCTTGGAGAGCTTGTCGATGTTCTTCGAATGCATCAGCGC
>DMJA01000049.1 GCA_003451935.1 Verrucomicrobiota bacterium
ACCGAATCGCAGATGCGCCCGGTCATGGGGCAGGGCGGAGGGTTGTATAACCGATTATCAGTGGAAATGGCGGCGGCGTGGAGGGGGAGAGCAGCTCGAAGAATCTGGAATCTCCTGCCTCTAGCGCGAGGGTGACGCGGGCGGGCAGTGAGAGTTTTTCTTCCACCATTCCCTGGGCGGTCTGGCGGCGAAGAATAGCCGGTGTTCCCCGGCTGGCCGAGAGCCCCGCCATCGGCAGGATGTAGAACGAAAATTCGGCCGATTGGCCGGCGGGCAGCGGGAGCTGGATTTCTCCCCAGCTCGGCGCATGGCTGGCGGGAGGCAGATGGAGCTCAAAGGGTGCCAGCGTGGGGGGGAGGTCCAAGGACTGTGAACGTGGAGAGGTTTTCCATCGTCGCATATCCTGCACCGCGTGGGTTTGCAGCCATGGTCGTGCTGCAAAGAGAATGCCAGCCATCAGCAACCAGAGGATGCAGAGCGAAGCGGCAGCCATGACACCCGGGGCGCGAGCGGAGCGAAACAGCAATCGGTTCCGCTGGCGGCTCCAAGCGAGCGGTAGTGCACCCAGCATGAACAAGAACGGTTGGATATAGATGGAATAGCGCGGAGAGGTCTCCCCCACCAGCGCTGTGAATGCGCAGAAGAGCACGCAGGGGAGAACCAGGCACAGCCGATGGGTCCGGCGCAACAGGGGAAGCAGCAACCAGCCGCCCCAAAGCATCAGGGGAAGCCCCGCCAGCAAATATGCGATTCTGGCGCCCTTGGCCAGCCTTGCCGACGTGTCTGCTCCGTTGTGGATCAGCATTTCCTCGGCGCCGGAGGCATAGCCCAGCAAAAAGTATTTTGCCATTTTTTCCGGAAGCAGGCGGAAAAGGAGAGTCCATGGATTGTAGAAGGCTTGCGAGGCCAGCAGGGACGCCTGCATGCTTTGTTTGCTCGCGGCCGGAGTCAGCCAATCGATCTGCTCATAGGTGACGGAATACTCGCCGCCGGTTTCGGGCATCCAACCCCGCGCCACGAAGGCCATGGTTCCGCTGGACAGCCGATGCCGATTCGCCTGATCGAGGCGGGCGGACAGAGGAGGGAGAAGAAGGGTGGAGATCAAAAGCGGTCCGGCCATCCACGCGAGGGCGGCCTGCAGCGTTTGGCGTGTATTTTGGCTGCCGGAGGCCCATTGGAGCAGAAGCACGCCAGCAGCGGATGCGAGATAAACCTGGTCGATTCCACCTTCCAGACGCATCAAGGGCAGCAGCAGCCCGGCACAGAGGGCCAGCCCCCATTTCCGGCCCACTCCCGGGTTTCCGCGCGACCATTCGACCAGCACCCAGAGGGCGGACAGAAAATAGAATCCCCCGGGGATGTAATGGTTGAGGTCCAGACAGATGGACCAGCGGAAGGGCATGAGCCATTGAAGGCTGACGGTCCAGAAGGCGGCCCGTTCGCCAAACAGAAGCCGCGAGATCCGCCAGGCGAGCACCAGGGAAAGGGAGACCAGCAACGCCTGGAAGAGTTGGACGGCGAGGCCGAAGTGGTCGCCGGTTCCCATGCGGAGGGCGTAGTAGAAGGGCAAGGCCCGCCGCGTCCAGATGGGATAGTCGTAGTTCTGGCTCAACTCCCCGAGTGTTTCCGCCGAATATCCGCTTTCAGAAAGGCGATCCAGATAGTGTTGGAAGATATGGGCGTCGCCTGTCCATTCCCAGTGCCGGTCGGAGGCCAGGATGGCCGCCAGTTGAATCAGCATCGAGACGGCGAGGGCCGTCCAAAGGAAGGCGCGGACACCGCCATGGCGATGGATTTTCCTCAACCCGGCCACGCCCGCGATCGCCACCGCCAGATAGGCGGCCATGCCCAGCAAGATGGAGCCGGCTGAAGGATCGGACAGGGTTTGGCCGAAGAAATTTACGGAGGCCGCGCCCAGCGCCAAGGCCATGCCGCCCCCGATGAAGAACAATCCGCAGACTTGAATCCAAGTCGCGAATCGAAGGGCAGGCAAGCGGCGGGCGATCATGATGGAATATTCCGCAGAGAGGATGCTCCTGCCGCCCAAAGCGACTGGATCGCCTCGAGCTTGCGAGCGGCATGGGTTTCCATTCCCAGCTCCGTTTTACAGTCGGCCAGGGCGGCGGAAGCGAGGCGACCGGCCAGCGCGGGATCCCTTTGCAGGAGATTGACGGCATCGGCCAATGCCTGCGCATCGCCCGGCTCGACCAGCAGGCCGTTTTCGCGATCGCGGATGTAATCGATGGTTCCGGTGGCGCGGGTGGCGACGATAGGCTTGCCCAAGGACATGGCTTCGAACAGGACGACCTGCCCCGCGGATCGCTCCGCCGGAAGCAGGGGAATGACCACCACCGAAGCCCCCCGAAGTTTTTCGTGGGCCTCTTCCAGCGGCAGCTCTCGAAACACCTGTACATGGGGGGGGAGGGGGGAGGGAAGGGCATCGTGCCGTCCCGCCACGAGCACGACGGGCGTATCGATTTGCCGGGCTGCGGCGACCAAGGTGTCCAGATCGCGCAACGTCCGGCCAATGGAGAGGACATAGCCATCGTTCCGGCGCGACGGTTCGGGATGGGCAATGGTCGTGTGCATCGGCACGAACCGCAACTTCGCCTCGGGGATGTTGAATCGCTTGGCGATGAAGCCCACCTCGGCGGTGCTGTTGGTCAAGATGCCCATCGCGCGCCGCGCAATCCATCGGAACAGGGCCGTCTTGATGCGCCACGGGAGGGAAGAGGGGCAGGCTTCGTCCAGAAAAACCTCTGTCATGATCTGTTTGGAGGGGATGCGCAACAAGCCGCAGATCATTCCGTAGGCCAAGGAGAGGCGGGGACCCAGCGTGACCACCACGTCGTATTGCGGCTGGAGGCGGAGCAGGCGAAAGACCTGTCGCCAAACGGGCAGATCGTCCGGCGTTTCTGTCGTCCGGCAGATGGAGGTGACCGCTTCGCTCCAGGTCCGGCTTTCATGGAAAGCCACATTGGTCAGGATGGACGGCCTCGGGTTCATCAGTCCGGAGAATGAAGCAAAACAAGGGAGGGGAACAAGGGCAAATCGTTGGGAAATCTATGCATAGAAGCGGCGGATCTGTTCGCATATTTCGGCCACTTGCGCAGGGGTCAGGTCGAAATACATGGGCAGGCGCAGGAGGCGATCGGCGAAATGGTCGGCGTGGGGCAGCTCGCGGCCGTCGTGCTTCGGGGAGTAAAAAGGGCTTTTGTGCAGCGGCAGATAATGGAACACGGCCAGGATGCCGTTTTGCTTCAGGTGGGCGATCAGGGCCGTGCGTTCCTGCAGCGCCCCGCAGACGATATAGAACATGTGGGCGTTGTTGCTGGCGTAGGCCGGAATGTCGGGGAGGGTGATCCGGCCCTGCGCCGCGAGGGAGGAAATCCCCTTGGCATAGGCGTTCCAAAGTGTTTTGCGCTTGGCCTGGATGGCATCCATTTGCTCGAGCTGGGCATAGAGAAACGCGGCGATGATTTCGGAAGGCAAAAACGACGAACCCGTGTCCACCCAGCCATATTTGTTTACTTCGCCGCGGAAGAACTCGGCACGGTTCGTTCCTTTTTCCCAGATGATTTCCGAACGCCGGACAAACCGCTCGTCATTCACGACCAAGGCTCCGCCTTCGCCGGAGATGATGTTCTTGGTCTCGTGGAACGAGAAGCAGCCGAGATGTCCGATGCCTCCCAGCGGGCGTCCCTTGTAGGTGGCATCAATCGCCTGCGCGGCATCTTCCACCACCAGCAGATGGTGCTTCTTGGCCAAGGCCATCGCGCGGTCCATGTCGCAGGCCACGCCCGCATAATGCACCACCACCAGCACCTTCGTGCGCGGCGTGATCAAAGCTTCCACCCGGTCCAGGTCCAGATTGGGATGGTCCGCCCGGCTGTCCGCGAACACGATCCGGGCGCCTTGGCGCACGAAGGCCAGCGCGGACGAAACAAAGGTGAACGACGGCACGATGACCTCGTCGCCCGGGCCGACCTCCGACAGGATCGCCGCCATTTCCAGCGCATCGGTGCAGCTC
>DMJA01000157.1 GCA_003451935.1 Verrucomicrobiota bacterium
GGGCTGGGCAGTTGACCTGGCAGGCGCCGCAACCGCGGCACATGTCCGGCTTGACCACCGGGCAATTGACGCCGTTGCGCTCCACCGCCTCGATGGCGAGATAAGGGCAGAATTCGTGGCAGACCATGCAATATTGTCCGTCGCTCCAGGCAATGCACTTTCCGCGATGCACCTCGGCCAGGCCGATGGCCCGGTTGCGCTTGGCTTCGAGGGCCAGCCGTCCGATGGCTCCGGTGGGGCAGACCTTGGCGCATTCGTTGCAGTATTCGAAGCAATGGGCCTTGGTATAATCGACGACCGGTGCCAGCAGTCCGGATAGGCCGGCGGTGCCGAAATCGGGTTTCAAGATGCCATACGGACAGGCCCGGATGCAGGCGCCGCAGCGCGCGCACAGGCCTGTGAACCGGTCCTCCGGCTGCGCCCCCGGCGGGCGGATCGGGAGATTTTGGTNNGGGCCGCGGCCCCGCCGGCGGCCGCGCCGAGAAAGCCCCGGCGGGTGAGGTCGAGTTGGAAGGCTCCTGTTGGAGCAGGCGGTTGCGCGGGGAAAAGCTTGCGCCGCGCCAAGGTCAGGAAATCCTGGGCTGCGCCGAGCGGGCAGATCCGGTGGCACCAGGCCTGTGGCACGGCCAGGCTGAGCAGGAGAATCAACGGGAAGCCTGCCGCCAGCGCGAAGGAGGCCCAGGTCAGCGGTCCTTTCCAGGCGCTGAAAAATCCATTGAAAAGGGAGAGCGGATCGAGCCAGATGAACAGGGGATAGCCGGCGGCGGCGCCGCCGAGAAGGAGGGGGAACAGCCAGCGGCCGATGTTGGGCAGGTGCACAAAGCGTCCGCGGCCATTTTTGTTCAGGCGGCCGATGCCTTCCGTGGCGAAGCCGACGGGGCAGAGGTAGCGGCAGAACCAACGGCTGTGGAAGAACCCGAAGACCAGGACGGGGAGGCCCAGGAGGGTCCACGCCGAGGCCGCGCGGGTGGCGAGCGCGCCAAGCAGGCCAAGAAGGGGGCTCAAGGCGGCGAAGCCCATGGCCGCCGCCCGCCACGGTAAGATTTGGAGGGCGAACGCCGCCGCCCCCAGGAAGACGAGGAGCCGGATTCCGTTGCGTCTCATGCCTGGAGATGTTCGATGGCCACCTTCGACAAGTCGCCGCAACCGATGCCCGTGTCGTGGGCGATCTGGATGTGGGGAATGGAAAACGGCTCCTTTTTGAAGAGCGTCGCCGCATAGGCATCCACCGCCACCGGATCGGTGCCGAAGAGGACCTGGTTGGGGGTTTCCAGCTTGCCCGGTCCGCGCGGTCCGTTTGTGAGCATGATCCGCGTGGCATCCACGATGATCAGCCGCGCCTGGATCCGGGTGTTGAAATCCGCGATGCACTGGTGGAGCCCCGCCCGGTGCCAGAACCCGCGTTCGCGGACGGAGCCCATCCAATTCTTCATGCTGACGGTCAGGATGGCGCCCCCGTGGCTTTTGGCCACGGGCATGTTGATCAGGCAGTCGGTTTCGACAACCTCCCGGACCACGGCGGCCGTTTTGAGGGTCTTGCCGTCCGGGAAGTCCACGGCGACGAAATCCGTGTCGTCGTCGGGTTCGTAGAGCCGGGCGCCGGTGCGTTTGGCGACGGCGCCGATGCCGCTCATCTCGAAGGCTTTGGCGGCGGGCGAGCATGGGTTTTCCGGCAGGGTGACCGAGGCCGCTCCGGCGGCCTGGCAGGCCCGGATGGCGGCTTCGACCAGGGCGGGATGGGTATTGCCGCCCTGTTCAGGGGTGGAGGCCCAGGCCGCATTGACTTTCAGGGTGACCCGCTGGCCTTTTTGGACGAAACCGCTCCAACCGCCGAGGGCCTGGATGCCGGTTTCCACCATGCGGGGGATGTCCGTCCCGTGCACGACGACGAGGCGCGCGGCGGCGGAAGGGGCTTCGGCGAACAGGCGCTGCGGCGCGAAGGCGGCGGCCGCCACGGTGGCGGCCGCTGTTTTCAGGAAATCCCTGCGATGGATGGGATGCATGTTGTGCGTGCTCCGTTGATGAGGCCAAACCTGTCTGCAACCGTACCTGCGCCAGTTGGAATTGTCAAAAAAGCAGGGTCCTGCGAAAGGGCTACGGCTGTCTGAAGAGGAATCCGAAGAGTCGCAAGGACGTTCCGCCATACAAATCGAAGGGGATGACCTTTCCGTCCTTCAGGATGACGAATCCACTGTCCGGCGCGAGGGAGATCTCCGCCGGGCCGCAGACATTCTGGAGGCGGTTGCTTCTCCAGAGCGCAAAAAAGTTTTCTGCGCCGAACTCCGCCGGGCGGTTCATCACGGGGCCAAAATTGATTTCGGCGATTTTATCTTCCGGGATGACATCGTTTGGCGTCACCGGTGTTGCGGCGCGTTCCACCAGGAGCCGGATGATTTGGCGTTGATCGGCATCGGCGAACGCCGTTCCCGGAGTTGCGGGGACCAGGCGGACGTAGGAGGCGTGGCGGGCATCGTTCCGGGTGACTTCCGGCGCGGCGAAACCGGTGGCGGCGGCGAGCAGGAACAAAGCGGGCAGGAATTCCTTCATGCGGTCCTTCCTCCGGAGTTCCGGGAGGCATCTACTCCTGCGGGCTGATGATGCGGACCTTGCCGCCGGTGGCGCGAGCAATGGTCTTGTGGAAATCGGCGCTGGCGATGCCGAATTGGTTATGGCCACCCTTGGGCTTCGGGCTGTAGAGGATGGGGTAGATCTTGACGGAGCGCCCGGTGGTGGTTTCGATGGAACGGACGAAATCCTCGACTTTTTGAATATGGGTTGGATCGGGATTGGCGCTCCGGGCATCGGTCGCGCCGCCCGCGGCCGCCGTGGTGCCATCATCCAGCCAAGGGGCTTCGTCCGTAAGGACGAAGATCGTGTCGGCCCCCATTTCGACGGCTTTTTCGAGCGCCATCAGCGAGGTGGATCCCGTGCGGCCTTTGAGCTGTCCATCGACAGACTGGTCGGTGAAGCGCTGGGTCTGGGGGTTGAAGGCGTTTTTGACCTTTTCCAGCCAGGCGAGGGCCGTGGCCTTGTTCTCCTTCGTGGCATAGACCATCTGGGGGGAGAACGAGTCCTCGCCGTCGACGAAAACGATGTAGTCGAACTTGGTGCCGGCATTCATCCGTTCCAGCATGCCGGCCGATTCGGTGATGACGTCCTGGATGACGCCTTTTTCGATCATCGACGTGGAGATGTCGAAGCAGATGACCATGGCGCGGGTGCGGACGTTTTCGCCGAAGAACTTGGTGTCGGAGTAGCCCATGCCGCCGGTGAGGCCGCGTCCGGCGCCGCCGCCGCCGCCGCCGATGCCGCCGATGGAGCCGGCGCGGGAGTTCATGAGGGGGGTGTCGCGGAGGTTCTTGACGTCGGGCGTGGTCATCTCCGGCATTTCGGGCAGGGCGACCTTGGAGGGAGCCTCGGTGACGAGGCGCTGGAGGATCTGGGGCTTGCGGGTCTGCTTCTGCATCTGCTTGACGCGGATGGCGTGCTCGAGCTTGCGCGCGGGGAGGGAGGGGGATTTCTTGCCCTCGAACATCATTTTCTGCTTGGGGGAGATGATCATGATGGTGAGGGAGACGGCGCCGATGAGCAGGAGGACGTGGATGCCGAGGGAGATGAGGATGGCGTTGAGGGCGCGCTTCTTCTGCGCGGCATCCTCGGATTTCGTTTTCGAAAAAGCGGTCCAGACGGCGAGGATCTTCATCGGGAACTTCCGATCTCAATATTCAATATCCAATATCCAATGTCCAATATCCAAATGGGGGACATGATCAGGCTTTCCTTTTTCCGGCGGTTTTGACGCTGGCGAAAAGAATGGCGATGAGTTCATCGTTTTCACGCATGAGGGGCGCCAGCAAAGAAGCAGATGTGATCATGTTGGCTCGGGAAATGATTTTGAGCCAAATGAGGGA
>DMJA01000035.1 GCA_003451935.1 Verrucomicrobiota bacterium
CCCAAAAACCGGGGATGGTCCTGCGTTGTGCTTCGCCGCGATGCCGCGCATGCCGGGCGGCGCTTGACACGTCCGGTCCGGTTTGCCAGTCTGTTTTCCCGTGGAATCGCTCCATCGGGCTGGTTTGGCGGATGTCCGCCCGGCCTTCTTCCGGGTGATATCCCGAACACATGAAAAAAATCGCATTGGTGACGGGTGGCGGCAGCGGAATCGGGAGGGCCATCGCGCTGGGATTGGCCCTGTTGGGCAGCGAGGTGTTTTTGGGCGGCCGCGACGAGCGCCGGCTCCAGGTGGTGGCAGATGAAATCGCGCGCCAGGGCGGACGGGCCTGGCCTTGCGCCGGGGATCTGGCGGACGACGCGCAGTTGCGGAAGCTGGCGCAACGGGTGCTCGACGAGGGCGGGGGAATCGACGTGCTCGTGAACTGCGCGGGCTCCTTCAAGATGGGGTCATGGGAATCGGAACCCGTGGAGGATTTGGACGAGTTGTACCGGATCACCCTGCGCGCTCCGTACCAGCTCACCCAGCTTCTGCTGCCCGCCCTGAAGGCGCGCACCGGTCAGGTGGTGTTCATCAATTCCTCCGCCGCCTTGATGGCCGGGGCCAAATGGGGGGCCTACTCTGCCATGAAGGCCGGCCTTAAATCGCTGGCCGACAGCCTGCGGGCCGAGGTGAATTCCTCCGGCGTGCGCGTGGTCAGCGTGTTTCCCGGCCGGACGGCCACGCCCATGCAGGAGCGCATCTTCGGCCTGGAGAACCGTCCCTACAGCCGCGAGAACCTGATCCAGCCCGAAGATGTGGCCCGCATGGTGGTCGCGGCCCTGGAACTTCCGCACACGGCGGAGGTCACGGATATCTTCGTGCGCCCGACGAAGAAGCTCGCCTGACCTTTTGATTGGCCGCCCGACCGCCAACGGTCAAGCGGCGTCGGAATTCCTCATAGATCCGTTGAAACCCGGATCCAGACCTGGGTCTGCGGCGTTTGGCCGGCGGTGACGGCCAGCACCAGTTTGTTGGAACCGACCAGTTCTCCCACCTTGTCGATGACATAATTCTGGGCGGGATTCACGGGATAGATGAGCAGTTCCTGCAGCCGCACGACGCCCTTCGCGTCAACCGACCCCACCACCGGCACGGGCCATTGGACTGGATTGGCTGGATTCTGGACGAACCCGGCCACGACGACGCCGCCCGTCAGCGACGACCCGTTTTGTTCCAGTTCCATGGTCTCGTGCTTGAAGGTATAGACCCCGGTGAGCGAAGCGGCGGCGTTCGTTTCCCCGGCGTCCGAGTTTGTTTCCGCCGCATCGTTCGTTTCCGGCGTGCCGTTTGAATCGCCGCTCTCGCAACCGAAGCCCCAGACCATCGCCATCCCCATCATCCACCCACATGCCCAATGCCGCATCTTCATTGATCCACTCTCCTACTCGTTGAAACCTAAAGCGAGGCGGGCAATAAAGAGGAAGCAGGCAATGGCGTCAAGAGCGGAAAAACATCGCGGGGACCCGTGGACGCCGGATCGGGCCGACATCGTGCTTTACTCCATCATTCCGGTTTGCCAGTCTGCCCGCCATGACAACGACCCGCCCAACTGATTCCGGCGGCAGCCGTTCCTCCATCCTGGGGGGGCTGGGGGCCGCGTTCACCGCCTGGGACAAGGTCCGCGCCTTGTGCGTGCGGCAGTATCTCCTGGGCCGTTTCGGGCATGCCGGCCGGGGCGTGGCCCTGGGCGCCCGCGTCCGCGTGCATGGCGCGGGCCAGATCCAGATCGAAGACGGCGTGGTGATCGCCGACGACGTGACGCTGCGTGCGCAGACGGCCTATCCGTGGACTTCCCCGCCGCAGGTGTTCGCGCCGGAAATGGTGTTGAAGCGCGGTTGCTTCATCAACGCCTACACGCAGATCGCCTGCGCCCGCCGCGTGGTCGTCGGCGCCGACACGATGATCGCCGAGGGTTGCTTCATCGCCGACAACAACCATGGCTATGCCGATCCCGGCCGCAGTCCGAAGGCCCAGCCGCTCGAACTGCCGGGCGAGGTCGTCATCGGGGACGATTGCTGGATTGGCGCGCACGTCTGCGTGGTTGGCAACGTCCGCATCGGCCGCCACTGCGTGGTCGGCGCCCATTCGGTTGTGACCCGGGACCTGCCGGATTTCTGCGTGGCCGTGGGCGCGCCCGCGCGCATCGTCAAGCGCTACGATCCCGACCAGCAGGCGTGGCGTCCGGTTTCCGCGGACGAGGCGCGCGAGTGGCAAGGGAAGCGGGCCTAGGCCATGGAAGCCGTCCGTCCGCCTTCCGTTTGGGCCGTGGTCTTGGGATACAACCATCCGGAAGACACGATCGAGTGCCTGCAAAGCCTGGGGCGGGTGGAATACGAGCCGCTCACGATCCTCTACGTGGACAACGGAAGCGAACCCGCCAACTGCGAACAAGTCCTGCAGGCGGTGCCTCGCTGCGGGGTCCTGCGCCTGGATCCCAACGCCGGCGTCGCGGGCGGCCTGAACGCCGGCATCCGCCATGCCTTCGCGCACGGGGCCGATTTCGTCATCATCCACAACAACGACACCGCGGTCGATCCGCCGTTCGTCCGGCATCTGGTCGCGGCGGCCCTTGCGCATCCGGATGCCGGCATGCTGGTGCCCAAGATCTATTACTACGACCATCCGGACACCATCTGGTCGGCCGGCTCGGTGTTCCGCCGTTTTCCTCCGGTGATCACCATGCGCAAGACGCGGCAGGCGGACGACGGGCGTTTCGACCAACCGCAGGATCTCGACTACGCCACGTTCTGCATCGTCATGTTCAGCCGAGCCCTGATGGAAAAGGCCGGGTTGCTCGATGCGGACTACCATTTCCTCTACGAGGACTACGACCTGTGCCTGCGGGCGCGCGAAGCGGGCTTCCGGATCCGGTACGTGCCCGGGGCGCACGTCCGGCACAAGATTTCCAAGACGACCGGGGCGGGCACGCCCAATCCGAAGTTCTGGCACACCTACGGCC
Source organism: Verrucomicrobiota bacterium (assembly GCA_003451935.1). Lineage (GTDB taxonomy): Bacteria > Verrucomicrobiota > Kiritimatiellia > CAIQIC01 > Lenti-01 > Lenti-01. Next base: position 3,002 of record DMJA01000035.1, read on the forward strand.
GCAGCGAATCCGTTTTCCGGAGGAAATTCCGCCGATACCGCTGGCTGACGGGCTGGACCCACGCGCTGTACGTCGTGCTGCGGTTTGTGTATGAGGGAAACCGCTACGGGGTGAAGCCCTACATCGCCGGCTGGCGCCAAGGGGCGCGGGACCCGATCCATCCGCCGCCGCGGCTTGAAGATCCCGAGCCGGCGCACGGCCAGGTCCTGCGCGCGCCCGAAATGGGCGGAATGGGCGCTTGACCCCAGTCCGCCATACAGTTAAAAGGCAACCATGAACAACATACGCCGACTGTTTGCGCGGACGCCTCTTCTGGCGGCAGGGCTGCTGGTCCTCTCCTTCTTCGCGGCCGGCTGCGAATTCGAAGGGCTCTCCTCCGCCGAGGGAATGGACGACTCGGTCATTTCCGTCGCCGCGCTGAACGGCGAGACCCCCAACCCTCAACCGGTGCCGGCCGCAGTTCCGGAAGCCGATGAAGGGGAGTCCACTTCCGAAACGACGACGACCACCACCAGGGAAATCCCCGTCACGGCCCCGGTTCCGGTGTCTGCACCGGCGCCAGCGCCTGCGCCGGCGCCGCCCGTGGCGACCAGCCCTTCCAGCTATGCTCCCGGGCGGGTCGTGATTCCCGCGGAATTCCTGGCGCACGGCGCCATGACCGAACTCCGGTTCCAGCATTGTTCGGTGGCCAACGGGTTGATGGTGAAGCTGTCCAGCACCGTTTACAGCATCGCGCCACCCACGCATGAGATTTGGTTGCGAACCAGCGGGACCGCGATCGGCACCAAGGCCAAGTTCGCGGACGGGGCGGTTTTCGACGGGTATGTCCATGACTATCGCGCCAGTTATTCCATGCCCATTCAAAGTGTTGGCGCCACCAGCGGTCGCGCATTCTGGGTGCGGATGAAATAAGGCCGCCGCCGGGCACCGGACGCCTTTGGCCGCGCGCCCATCCATCGGCCCGAGGCGCCCAGGAGAGCAAGGTATGAAAGCGGTGATTTTGGCGGGCGGGTTTGGAACCCGCCTGAGCGAGGAGACGACCCTGCGGCCCAAGCCGATGGTGGAGATCGGCGGGATGCCGATCCTCTGGCACATCATGAAGATCTATGCGGCCCACGGCATCGACGATTTCGTGATTTGCTGCGGCTACAAGGGCTATGTCATCAAGGAATACTTCGCGAACTACTTCCTGCACAATTCGGACATCACCTTCGACCTGCAGCACAACCGGATGACCGTGCACCAGCACAAGGCCGAACCGTGGAAGGTCACGCTGGTGGACACGGGCGAAGGCAGCGGGACCGGCGGGCGGTTGAAGCGGGTCCGGGCCCATCTCGGCGACGGGACCTTCTGCTTCACCTATGGCGACGGCCTGAGCAACGTGGACATCCGCCGAGCCATCGCCTTCCACCGCGAACAAAAGGCGCTGGCGACCATGACCGCGGTCCAGCCGCCGGTCCGGTTCGGAACGTTCAATTTTGTCGAAGGCCAAAACAGAATCGCGAGTTTCCGCGAGAAGCCGAACGGCGACGGGGCCTGGATCAATGGCGGGTTCTTCGTGCTCGAACCCGCAGTGCTGGATTACATCGCGGAAGACGCCACCTTCTGGGAGGCCGAGCCCATGGAACGGCTGGCGCGGGAGGGCCAGCTGGTGGCGTACAAGCACGACGGGTTCTGGCAGTGCATGGATCACCTGAAGGACAAGATTGATCTGGACCGGATGTGGAACGAAGGCCGCGCGCCTTGGAAAGTTTGGGAGTAACCGCCATGCTGACTTGCCGATTCTGCGGAACGGGATTGACGCGCACGTTCGTGGACCTGGGCTGCTCGCCCATCGCCAACGAATTCATCAAGACCGAGGCCCTGTCCAGGATGGAGCCGTTTTTCCCCTTGCGTGCTTTCGTTTGCGAGAAGTGCCTCCTGGTCCAGATCCCTCCCGAGCAGACGCCGCAGAATCTGTTCAACGCCGAATATCCCTATTTTTCCTCCTTCTCCGACTCGTGGCTGGCCCACGCGAAAAAATACGCGGCGATGGCGGTCCAGCGTTTCGGGCTTGGCGCCGGCCACCGCGTGGTCGAAGTGGCCAGCAACGACGGCTATCTGCTGCAGTACTTCAAGGCGGCCGGCATCCCCGTGCTCGGCATCGAGCCGGCCACCAATTGCGCCGAGGCCGCCATCGCCAAGGGCATCCCCACGGAAATCCGCTTCTTCGGCAACCTGTCCGCCCGCGCGCTTGCTGCGGATTATCCCGCCGACCTCATGGTGGCCAACAACGTGCTCGCCCATGTGCCGGACATCAACGACTTCGTCGAGGGCTTCCGGATCCTGCTGAAGCCGGAGGGCGTGGCCACCTTCGAATTTCCCCACCTGCTGAATCTCATCCAGCGGAACGAATTCGACACCATCTACCACGAGCACTATTCGTATCTCTCCCTGCACGCCACGCGGCAGGTCTTCGCCGCCCACGACCTGACCGTCTTCGACGTGGAGGAACTCGCCAGCCACGGCGGCTCGCTGCGGCTCTTCGTGCGCCACACGGCCAACGAAAAACTGTCTGTCACTCCCAACGTGGCGCGTGTCACGGCCAAGGAGGAACAGGCTGGCCTCACGCGGATCGACGGCTATCTCGGCTTCGAGCCCAAGGTGCAGAAGGTCAAGCGCGACCTGCTCAAGTTCCTGATCGCCGCGAAGGAGGAGGGCAAAGTGGTGGCCGGCTATGGCGCGCCCGCCAAGGGCAACACCCTGCTGAACTATTGCGGCGTCCGCACCGACCTGCTCGCCTTCACCGTGGACCGCAGCCCCTACAAGCACGGGAAATACCTGCCGGGCACCCACATCCCGATCTACCCGCCGGAAAAAATCATGGAAGCCCGGCCGGATTATGTGCTGATCCTGCCGTGGAACCTGAAGACGGAAATCATGGAGCAGATGAAGGCCGTGCGCGAGTGGGGCTGCCGCTTCGTCGTCCCCATCCCCGAGCTGAAGGTCATTCCGTGAACCTCGTCCCGCTGAAGATTCCCGGCGCGTATCTCGTCGAGGTCGAGCCGAAGGAGGACGGGCGGGGGCTTTTCGCGCGCACCTTCTGCCGGGACGAATTCGCCCGCGCCGGCGTCGATTTCCCGGTCGCGCAATGCAGCGTGTCGTTGAACCGCGAGCCGTTCACGCTGCGGGGCATGCACGTCCAGCGCCCGCCCTGTCCGGAAGCCAAGCTTGTGCGCTGCACGGCCGGAAGGGTCTGGGACTGCGTCCTCGATCTCCGTCCCGGCTCGCCGACCTTCCGGCAGTGGGCGGCCGAGGAATTGTCGGCCGACAACCACCGTGCGCTGCTGATCCCGGAAAATTGCGCGCACGGATTTCTCAGCCTCGAACCCGACACCGAGCTGTTCTACATGATGTCCGCGCCCTTCGCCCCGGCGCACGCCGGCGGGGTCCGCTGGGATGATCCGGCGTTCGGCATCGCCTGGCCCGCCGCGCCGCGCGTCCTGTCGGACAAGGACCGCGCCTGGCCCGATTTCAAGGGATGACGACCATGGACGACGATGTGGCCACCTTCCATTTCGACCGCGAAGCCTTCGATCCCGTTTGCACGGGTGCCGAAATGCACGAACGGGTCCGCCGGTTGTATCCGATCTGCCGCAGCATCACCGGCGCCGGTCTGCGGGAGACGCTCGCCGACATCCGCCGGGACATTCCGCTGGAAATCCGAGAGGTGCCGTCCGGGACGGCCGTGTTCGACTGGACCGTGCCGGACGAATGGAACATCCGCGAGGCGTGGATCAAGAACGCGCGCGGCGAAACCGTCGTGGATTTCCGGAACTCCAACCTCCACGTCGTGGGCTACAGTGTTCCCGTCCGGGCGCGGATGAGCCTGGCGGAGCTGAAGCCGCACCTGCACAGCCTGCCCGACCGGCCGGACTGGATTCCGTACCGCACCTCCTACTACCAGGAGCAATGGGGCTTCTGCCTGCCGCATGCCCAGCTCCAAAAGCTGGAAGAGGGCGAGTACGAAGTGTTCATCGATTCCACGCGGGCGCCGGGAAGCCTGAGCTACGGGGAGTTGGCGCTGCCGGGCGAAAGCCCGGACGAGGTGCTGGTGTCGTGCCACGTCTGCCATCCCTCGCTCTGCAACGACAACCTGTCGGGGCTGGCCGTGTGCGTGCGCCTCGCGCAGGAACTGGTCCGGCGGCCGCACCGTCTGTCCTACCGGTTCCTGTTCATTCCGGGGACCATCGGTTCCATCACCTGGCTGGCGCTGAACGAGGCCAGGACCGCAAACATCCGCCACGGCCTGGTGGTGGCGGGGGTGGGGGATGCCGGCCGGCCCGTTTATAAGCAGAGCCGGCGCGGCGACGCTTTGATCGACCGCGCCATGGCGCACGTGCTCAGTCATCGCCCGTCCCCGGGGGCGGTCCAGCCCTTCGCCCCGTACGGCTACGACGAACGCCAGTATGGTTCTCCCGGATTCGATCTGCCGGTCGGGCTGCTGATGCGCACGCCGTTCGGCCAATACCCGGAATACCACACTTCCGCCGACAATCTGGATTTCGTCCGTCCGTCCGCGCTCGCGGAAACCTTCGAACTGGTTTGCGCCGCCTTCGAAATCCTCGAGTCGAACCGCCGGTTCACGAATGTCCTGCCGAAGTGCGAGCCGCAACTGGGCCGCCGCGGCCTGTACGACGCGGTGGGGGGGCGCAACGAGAAAGCGGTCGACCAGATGGCCCTGCTCTGGGTGCTGAACCAGTCGGACGGCTCCCGCGACCTGCTGGGAATCGCCGAACGCGCCGGCCTGCCCTACGCCGAGATCCGGCGCGCCGCCGAGCTGTTGCGCAAAAAACGGCTGCTGGCCGTCTGAGATCCCGGCGTCCGGCGGCGGGGCGCGGTCAGGGATTTTTCGCCCCGCGGGCCCGGTGCCAGGCAATCGTCTGCTGCAGGCCTTCGTCCAGCCCAATGCGCGGCCGCCAACCAGTGAGGCGTGCGGTTTGTTCAACATCCGCCGCCCGCACCTGTTCCAGGGGGCGGTCGGCCGCGGGATCGAATTGAAGGGGGGCGGACGCCCCCGTGAGGCGGGCGATCCGCTCCGCCACGGAACGCACCGGTTCCAGTTGCCCGCTTCCGAGGTCCACGGTCCGGCCGGCCAAATCGCCGGCCAGGGCCAGGCGCACCAGTCC
>DMJA01000273.1 GCA_003451935.1 Verrucomicrobiota bacterium
ACATCAGGGCCAGCACGGCCACGAGGCCCGCGAAATGGTAGTAAATGGCCATGAAGACGGCCACGGCCGCGAACCCGATCCCGGCCGCCCGCCAGCCGCTTTCGATGGAGTCGGTGCCCAGCGTCGGATCCACGCTCCGCTCCTCCAGCACGCGCAGCGGCGCCGGCAGCGCGCCCGCGCGCAGCACCAGGGCCAGGTCGCTGGCGTCCTCCAGCGTGAAGGCGCCTTCGATGACGGCCTCGCCGCCGGGAATCGACGTGCGGATGAACGGCGCGGAATAGAGCGTGTTGTCCAGCACGATGCCCAGATAATGCCGCCCGTTGGGGTCGGGGTTCTTGGCTCCGCCCGGCGCGTGGTCGGCCGTCACCTTCGCGAAAATCTTGCGGCCCTTCGCGTCGAACGAAATCTGCACGACCTTCTGGCCGAACTGCTGGTAGTCCACGCTGGCGGACTTCAGGCTGTCGCCCGTCAGCTCCGCCTTGCGGCTCACGTAGTACGGGCGGAAATAGTCCTTGCCCTCGACCACTTCCTTCTCGAGCAGCAAATCATAGCCGGGCTTGCCCTCGAACTCGCGCAGCGCCGCGCGCTCGGCCTCCGTGGGGGGGGCGCCCTTGCGCACCCAGAAGTCGCCATTCTGCCGGCCGGGCAGCGACACCATCTCGTAGCCCTCCGGCACCTTGCGGTCCGCGAACAGGTTTTGGATCAACTCGTCGTTCTTCGGATGCACCATGCGGAACTCGAGGAACGCCGCCTTGCGGATGTTCGCCGAGGCGCGCTCGCGGTCCTCGGCCTTCATGCCGGGGATCTGCACCACGATGCGCTTCTCGCCGTCCGGATAGATGTTCGGCTCGGCCACGCCCATCGAATCCACGCGGTTGCGGATGACTTCCAGCGCGCGGTTGCGGGCGTCGGAGACGGAGCCTTCCAGCCCCTGGGAGTCGTCGATTTCCAGCGTGTAGCTGGTGCCGCCCTGCAGGTCCAGTCCGAGCTTGATCTTCTCCTTCGGGGGCGTCACCAGAGCCACGCTCCATGCCGTCGCCACCACCAGAATCAGCCATTTCCAGATCGATGCCTTCATAGTCTTTTGTTTCCCGTGTTGCCCGGCGGAGCCGCCGCCGGAAATTCCCGTTGGTCCCTCGGAGGCCTAGGCCTTCTGTTCCTGCTCCGGAGCGTCACCCTTCTCCAGCACCTGCGAAACGGCGCCGCGCACGATCTCCACCTTCACGCCGTCGGCGATCTTCACGATCAGGGTCTTCTCCTTCACGTTCGCCACCGTGCCGAGGAATCCGCCGCCAAACAGCACGCGGTCGCCCGTCTTCACGGCCGACAACAGCGCTTGGCGCTCCTTCTCGCGCCGCTTCTGCGGGCGGATCAGCATGAAATAGAACAAGGCCACCATCAGGCCCAGCCAGACGAACATGAACATGCTCGACTGGGGGGCCGCCCCTTCGCCGCCCTGCGGGGCGCCCATCATCGCCAAAAACCCAAATCCGCTCATTTTTCTTTTCTCCTCATTGCCGCTAGGCTCCGGCCGCGGCTCCCGGTCCCGTCGCGTCCGGCCCGTACACCCGGGCCGTCTCTGCGCGGAACGCCTCGAAACTTCCATCCCGGAGGCTCTGCCGCATCCGGGCGATGAAATCAAAATACGCCTGCATGTTGTGCAGCGCCGTCAGGCGGATCCCGAGGATCTCGCCCACGTTCAGCAGGTGCCGCACATAGCCCCGGCTGAACCGCCGGCAGGCCGCGCAAGAACAACCCTCTTCCAACGGCCGGTCGTCCAGGCGGTTCGCCGCCGCCCGCACCGAATACCGCCCGCCGCGCGTGAACACCGTTCCGTGCCGCGCCAGCCTCGTCGGCATCACGCAGTCGAACATGTCCACGCCGCTCGCCACCGACTCGGACATCTGCCAGAACTGGCCGACGCCCATCAGGTAGCGCGGACGCTCCCGCGGCAGCAAATCCACCGTCATGCGCACGCCCGGCATGATCAGGTCCTCGGGCTCGCCCACGCTCACGCCTCCGATGGCATACCCATCGAACGCGCCCAGCGCGCGCAAGCCCTTGGCGCAGCGCTCCCTCAAATCCGGATAGACGCCGCCCTGAACGATGCCGAACACCAACTGTCCCGGGGCGCGGGGCTGTTGGGCACATTTGGCCGCCCAAGATAGGGTCCGGTCCACCGCTTGGCAAGCGTATTCCGGGGTGCACGGGCACGGCGGGCACTCGTCGAACGCCATCGCGATATCCGACCCCAGCGTCTTCTGGATCGCCATGCTTTCCTTCGGTCCCATGAACATTTTGGTGCCGTCCACGTGCGACTGGAACCAGACCCCGTCCGGCGTCATCTGCCGCAGTTTCGTCAGGCTGAACACCTGGTAGCCCCCGCTATCCGTCAAAATCGCCCGCTTCCAGTCCGCAAACCGGTGCAGCCCCCCGAACTTCTCCATCACGTCCATCCCCGGCCGCACGTTCAGGTGGTAGGTATTCCCCAGCAAAATCTCGCAATTCAGGCTCTCCAGCTCCCACGGCGCCATCGATTTGACCGTCGCCTGCGTCCCCACCGGCATGAAGACCGGGGTGTCCACCGGCCCGTGCGCCGT
>DMJA01000198.1 GCA_003451935.1 Verrucomicrobiota bacterium
TGAGCGAAATCAGCACAAAAGTCCCGTTGGTCGGCGTCCGGCTGGCCTGCGGGTCGTTGCCATAGGTCCCGAGATTGGCCCGGCTCCCGTTGGGGGCGGTCTCCAGGCTCCAGGACATCGACGGATCGGCCGCATCGATCAGCGGAGAGGTCTCCGCGTCCTCCACGAAACTTCCGTCGGCGGATACATACCGCCCCCCCGCGCTCTTGGGATGCACATCGGCGCCGGCCAGGTCCGCGAACAACGGATCGGCCGCCAGGGAATTGCTGTCGCTCTGGTTCCAGGCCGACCACGTCCCGAGGTTCTCCATGTCCATCCGGTCCAGGCCAAACACCGTGTCGGCCACGGAAATGGAGGCAATCAGGGAGTTGGAAAAGGGACGATGATAGCAATTGTAATTGCCCCGGATCACATTCGAAGCGGCGACATAGATGACATGGGCGGGGCTGTTGGCCACGAACACGCTGTTGCTCACATAGATCCGTCCGGATTGGGCGCCCATCAAGGTGCCCGTGGATACCGCCGTTCCATTGGACGTGGCCGGAACGGGGGAAATCACGCCGCTGATCCAGTGGTTGGTGGCCGGGGGTATGAGAAGCGCGCTCGGCGTTTTCGCCATATGGAACCCCGTGCTGAAGAAGCTGAGCGCCGCGCATTGGATGAACTGGTTCTGGTCGGAAAGCGTGCTCAGTTCGAACGCATTTCCCCGGGCACCCACCGAGCGGACGCGCAGGATGCGGTTTTCGCTGGATTCCGTGAACAAAAAACCCTTGTCGCCGCCATGGATGCGCAGGTCGCGCAATTCCACGGCACTGGTGTCCTGGAAATTGATCACGGCTCCGCTGGAGTTGGTGAACACGCTGCCGCCCGCCACCTCGTTGGTGCTGCCCTGGATGATCAGATAATTGGTCGCGCCCACCGAGGGCACGTTGATCACCAGCGGCGTGCTTCGGGAATAGATGCCGGTGTCGATATAGACGGTATCGCCGGGTTCCACCTTGTAGCGACCCATCAGGGTTTCCAGGGAGTTCAGGGGGGAATCCGCGGCCAGGCCCGAGTTGGCGGCGCTCCCGGCGGCCGAGCAATAGATGTCGCCGTTGGTGATGCCGTCGTTGATATAATAGGCCAGCGGGTCGTTCTTGATGGCGAACAGGGTCTCCGTCTGGCCGAGAATGGCGGGATTGGTCATCACATAAACGCGCCAGGCGCCCATCGCCGTGCTGGGGAAGTTGGTGGTGATCCACGTCAGTCCAGAACTGCCCACGTCGGCATATACATTCGTGGCGATGTTGGTCCAGCTGTCGCCTCCATCTGCGGAGAACTCGATGTTCACCCGCCAGTTGTTGGGAATGTTGTTGTACGACCAGTAGAGCGTGGCTTCCCCCCGGATGGTGCCGCCATCGGACATGGTCAGCGGCACCAGAGAGCCCGTGCCCGAACTCTTGCTGGCTTCCGTCGTGTTGCCATACAGCCCCACGTTGACCCGGCTGCCGTTCGGCGCGGGCTCGTTGGTGTACACCGAAGCCGGATCCCCCAGGTCAATCAGTCGGGAGGTGTCGGTGTCGTTGGTCGTGAACGCGTCGACCGCTGGATCATAGCGTCCGAATTCGCTCTTCAGATGGAAGTCCAGAGCCTCCTCGTTGGCGAATCGCGCCGCGTAGCCAAAGCTGCTCATGTCGTTGGTGGAGCTGGTCTGCCAATCGATCAGGAAGCGGTCCGCCGCCCGGGAGTCCCCGCCCGCCACGTTGGCGCCATCGGCCACGCGGATGTTGTTGTAGTCCGCGGCCAGAAAGCCTCCCCCGCCCCAATNNCCTCCACGTTCCCGCCGCGAATGAAGAGGTTGGCCCGGGTGTTGGCCCGGATCAGGCTGTTGTGGACCTTCACCACGGACCCGGTAAAGGCGAACAGGCCGGCGGACAGGCTTTGCTCGACGATGGCCCCTCTCAACTGCAGGGAGGAATTGGCGCCGGCATAGATGGAATTGGTCACGCAATAGCCCACCCGCATGCCCTCCAGCGTCACATTTGTGCAGTTCTCGGCATGGATGCCAATGTAGGCGTTGGAAACCATCAGCGAACTGAGCTGCACGCCCTGCGCATAGGCCAGTTGCACCACATAGGCGTCCAAGGTCCGGCTGGCACGGCTCAGGATGGTCCCGCTGAAGGGCAGACTCGAATTACCGATCACGCGGACCGGATTGTTGCTGGTTCCGGAATCCTTCAGGCCGATCATCACCGGGACCGATTCCTCGAAGATGCCGGTATCCACCCAAATCCGGTCCCCGGCCTCCAGATCGAAGCGGTCGAACACTGTCACCAAGGAATTCAACGGGGCATTGGAAGCCGCCGTCCAGTTGTTGGTGGCCCCGGGCGCCACCGTATAGACCGTCTCGTTGGTATCCGCGTTGTTCACGAAGATGTTCAGCGGACTATTGCGAATGGCGAAGAAGTTGGTGGACCGGGCCCACAGGTTGGTGTTTTCCAGGCAAACCACCCGCCATGCGCCCGCCGGCGTGTCCGGCAGGCCGGAGACGGTCCAGTTCGCCAAGCCATTCGTGGCCCGGACTCCGGAGGTGACTGCCGTACCCCAGGTGCTGCCGCCATCCACCGAGACTTCCACCTTGACCGTCTGGTTGGAGAATCCACCGCCGGCCGTCCAAAGCAGGGGGATCACGCCATTCGTAACGCCCCCCGCATCTCCGAACGTGAGAGTCTTGAGCCACGGCGTCGCCAGCGCGATGCTGGCCTCCCAGGTCCCGCCGAATTTCCCGATGTTCACGCGTCCGCCATTCGGTGCCGGCTCGTCCGCCACGTCCGAATCGGGGTTGCCCGCGTCGAGCAGGGGCGACGACACGGAGTCGGATGTCTGCAATCCATTGGGCAATCGCCGGCCCAGCGTCTGTTCGGTCTTCAGGTGGTAATCGTATTGGTCGGGATTCGCCAGTTGCGGATTCCCCGGAACGCCGTGGACATCTTGCCCGCCCGACAAGACATTCCAAGCCGCCAGGTTGTCCGCGTACCCCCCCGTGGTCCGATTCAGCCCGACCCGCGCGTTCTCTCCCGCATGGAGACCGTTGTAATCGGACAAAAACCCGCTCGGCGATGCAAAGGAGATCAAGAGCGAATTCCCGTTGGTGGACGCCAGGACGCTGTTCTCCAGCAACGCCCCGACCTGGCTCCCCACATAGATCGCATTGGTCTTGTTCTGCCAGAAAACGGAATGGCGGATGGTCACATTGGTGACTTGCTGCAAATAGACCCCGGTCCCGCCGCGGTGGGCCACGCAACGGACCAGTTCAATGTCCCGGGTGTTGGCTTGCAAATCAAAAGACCGTTCCAATCCGCCGCGGACCTCCACCCCGTCCAGCGTGATGCCCGCCGCATTGGTCATCGCCACGCCGCGAAGCATGTTGGTCAGTACGACGTCGCGCAGCACGATGTTGGACGCCCCAGATTGGAAAAGGAATCCGAGAGCCATCGGCAACGGATAGGTGGGCCGGCCGAAAACGCTGCCTCCTGCCACGCGATTGGTGCTTCCCAGGATTGCAATCGGATTGGTCGCCGAGCCGGAATCCTGCGAGGTCAGCAAGGTCGCAATCGAATTGGTATAGGACCCGGTGTCCACATACACCCGGTCGCCGGGCCCCAGCTTGTATTTCACGAGCAGTTCGTTCAGGGTTTCCATCGGCGCCCCGGCGCTGACACCCAGGTTTCCATCACTGCCGGCCGCCGAGCAATACACGTCGCCGCTGGTCGAGGCGTCGTTGATGTAGAACGAAAAAGCTCCGTTCTTGTAGGTGAAATTGGTCGGCGTCTGGCTGCTCACGACCGGGCTGGCGCCATCCAGCGTCACCTTCCAGAGGGAAAAGAGCGACGACGGATCGTTGGTGGACAGGTTCTGATAGAAAAACGCCCCGTTGGTGGCGTTCACGCCAACCGCCAGATTCGTCCAGCTGGCCCCATTGTCGCGCGAGAGCGAGATGGTCACGGTGCTCGTGGACGCATAGGCGCCGCCATTCCAGCGCAGCCAGGAACCCACCGCCGCATCCAGCGTCCCGCCATCCATGTAGCTCAACGTCTGCAGCCAGGCGTTGGTGCGCGATTTGCTCGCTTGCGCCGTGCCGCCATGCAGGCCTGCGTTCAGGCGGCTTCCGTTGGGCGAAGGCTCATTGACATACGCTGTGGACAGCGGATTGCCGAAGTCGATGGCCGGCGAGTGGACCGCGTCGTTGGTCACGAACGTCTTGGTGGCCGGATCATAGCGGCCCATCACGCTCATCAGGTGGTAGTCGCCGCCCGGTTCGTCGAAGAACTGCGGATCGGCAAACAGGCTCCGCTCCCATCCCAGCCCCAGCCCCGCGTTTTGCAGGGCCGAAAACGTCGAATAGCTCAAGCCCACCGAAACATCCCAAACCAGGTTGTAGTCGCCCGGCACCACCGCGGTCCCGAACAGGGTCGTGCCGCCGCCGAGGATGCTGTTGGACACCGACAGGGGCGCGTTCGTATGCGCCGAAATGAGCGTGGGACTCCCCCACATCACGCCGTTCGACCAGTGGTTTGAACGGGTGTTGATGACGCCCGCGAAAAAGGCCGCATCTGAGTTGTTCGCCGCCAAGCACCCCTCGAAGATATGCCGGGAGGCGGCACCTCCCAGATAGAACCCCCACCGGTTTCCGGTCGAGAGCACGTTTCGAACCGAGATGTCCGCAGAGCCGTTGCCAAAAAAACCATAGCCCCCGGGCCCCGTCAACTGCAGGTTGGAAAGCTCGACGAAACGGGCCCCATTGATTTCCAACGTATCCAGAGATGTATTGCCGCGACTGAAGACCGATCCGTTGGTGCTGCCGACGATGCGAACCGGCTGTCCGGTGGACCCGGTGTCGTAGTAGCTGATGGTGGTGGTGAAGTTGGTGGCGTAGTTTCCCGTGTCCACATACACCGTGTCGCCGCCCATCAGCACATAGGCATCCAGGATGGCTTGCAGGCTGCGCTTGGGCTTGGCGGCGGATAGCCCGTTGTTCGCGTTGTCGCCGGCCGCCGAGCAATACACATCATCGACCAGGCTGTTGTCGTTCACGTAGTAGGTGAACGCCGCATTCGTCGCCACGCGGACGCTGAACGGCTTGGCGTTGGTCGAGACCACGGCGGAGTTGGTGCTGCTCAGCACCCGCCACAGGACCGCCGGATGCTGTTGCGCCAGCGTCGGCACCCAGACATAGCTCTCGTTGGTGGAGGCCACCCCGGTTGCTATGTTGCTCCACGAGGTTCCGGCGTTGGTGC
>DMJA01000161.1 GCA_003451935.1 Verrucomicrobiota bacterium
AGGTCGTTGACGGGCTTGCGCAGGCCCTGGATGACGGGGCCGATGGCGACCGCGCCGGCGGAACGCTGCACGGCCTTGTAGGTGTTGTTCCCGGTGTTGAGGTCGGGGAAGATGAAGACGGTGGCGCGTCCGGCGACCTTGGACCCGGGCATCTTGGTGCGGGCGACGCCCGCGTCGATGGCGGCGTCGTATTGGATGGGGCCTTCGATGGGCAGGTCGGGGGCCATCTTCTGGGCCAGCTCGGTGGCTTCGCGCACGCGCTCGACATCCGCTCCGCCGCCCGAGGTCCCGGTGGAATAGGACAGCATGGCGACGCGCGGCTCCACGCCGAAGGTCTGCGCGGTGTGGGCGGAGGTCACGGCGATCTCGGCCAGCTGCTGGGCGGTGGGATTGGGGTTGATGGCGCAGTCGCCGTAGACCAGCACGCGGTCCTTCAGGCACATCAGGAAGACGGAGGAGACGATGGAGAATCCGGGCTTGGTGCGGATGAATTGCAGCGCGGGGCGGACGGTGTGGGCGGTCGTGTTGATGGAGCCGGAGACCATGCCGTCGGCGAGGCCCTTGTACACCATCATGGTGCCGAAATAGGAGGAATCCGCCATGATGGTTTCGGCCAGGTCGGGGGTCATGCCCTTGGCCTTGCGCAGCTCGTGGTAGGTGCTGACGAAATCGCGGAAATGCGGGGACTGCAGGGGCTGGACGATTTCGACGCCGGGCAGGGTGAGGCCGAGGTGCGAGATCTTGTTGCGGATCTTCTGCTCGTTGCCCAGCAGGACGACGTCGGCGATGCCGCGCAGCAGCACCTGCTCGGTGGCGTAGAGGATGCGGTCCTCCTCGCCCTCGGGAAGGACGATGCGCTGGCGGGGCGATTGGGCGCGCTGGATGAGGCCGAACTCGAACCGCTTGGGCGTGACCACGCCGGTCTTCGCCGCCTTCAGCAGGTCCACGAGCTGGCGGGTATCCACCCGCGACTCGAACAGGGCGAGGGCGGTGGTGATCTTGCGCGTGGCGCCCGGATAGATGCGCGAATGCAGGCGCGAGACGGTGGTGACGGCCTCGTAGGTGTTGCCCGGCACGGAGAGGACGGGCACCATGTTCTTGACCTCCTTGAGCAGCGTGGAGACCGCGCCCGAGGGCTTGAACCCGTTGGTCAGGACGATGCCGGCGATGTTGACGGGCTTGGCGGAGTTGAGCTTGAGCATCACGCCCAGCAGGTTTCCGAACCGGTCGCCCGAAATGAACAGCAACGCGCCGTCGCGGAGCTGGGACAGGAAGATTTCCGGCGAGGAGTCCGCCACGCTGAACGAGGTGGCCTGCAGGGAATCGAGCAGGTCGGAGCGGTAGAAGGTCTCGGCGCGGAGCGCCTGGGCGATTTCGCTCATCATGGGCGCGGCCAGGAGCGGATCCTCGGGAATCGCGAAGACGGGCAGGTCGGCATGCTGCGAGGCTTTCAGAAAGGCGGGCAGCTCGTCGATGCGGCCGGCCGGGAAGCGGTTGAGGATGGCGGCGAGCACCTTGCAGTCGCCCTCCTGGAAGCTTTGCACGGCGAAATCCAGACTGGTTGTCTGGCCATCGGAGCCGACCTTGTGGCCGTCCACGACCAGCAGCACCGGCGCATCGATGTTCCGCGCGATTTCGGAATTGATGTTGAATTCGAACGCGGAGGTTTCGCCTTCGAAGTCGGAGCCTTCGCAGACGACGAAGTCGAAGCGGGCGGCGACGGCGTTGTATTTCGCCAGGATGCCGTCGAGCAGGGCGGAGGTCTTGCCGGCGCGGATCAGCTCGGCCGCCTCGCGGCTGGTGTAGGCGAAAGCCTGTTCGTAGGGCAGGTCGAGGCGGAAGTGGCTGGTGATGAGCGCGATGTCGTTGTCCCGCTCGGGGCTGCCGCGTTCGGCGGAGATGATCGGGCGGAAGAAGCCGACATGGCCGACCTTCTTGACCATCATTTCCATCACGCCGAGGGCGATGGCGGATTTTCCACTGCTGGATTCCGTCGTGGCGATATAGACATTGCGGGACATCGGACAACCTTTCCAACAAAAGCAGCCAGACGTGGCTGGACCTAATTGGGCGCATCCTAGCGATTCGGCGACCCCAACGCAAGAAAACCGGTGCGCACGGCACAGGGGAAGGGGTGCGTTTTTCATTTGTTGGAAAGCGTGGCGGGCGGATATATAGTGGCGCGATGAAACCGGATGCCCATTCCATGCCCGAAGGCCCGAAAGGACGGCCCGGGCCGGATTCCCTGTCCGCGAAAGCGCGGGGGGGCGTGGCGGCGGCCTTGGCGTCGCTGCCGACGGGCGCAGCCGTGGCGGGGGATGGGCTGCCGCTGGCCGTCGCGGCGTGGCGCCTGGCGGATTCCGAAGTGGCCGCGCGCCTGCTGGAGGAATGGCTGGCCACGGCGGATGCGGAGGGAAATTTGTCGCCGCCGTGCCCCGTGGCGTGCCAGTTCGCCGAGTGGGTGGCGGAGGCTCTGCCGGATCCGGAGCCGTTCGTGGCGCGGATCCTGCCGGCCCTGGCCCGCGTGTTGGCGCGCGCCTTCGACCGCTACGATGTGCGCGGAACAGGCCTGCCTCTTTGGCCGTCCGCCGCCGAGTCGCTGTTCCCCGCGGAATTCGCGCCGGGGCGCTTCACCGTGGATTTGGCGGTTTTGCTGTCGAACGAGGCGTCCGCCTTCGGCCGCCTGGCGGATGGGCGTCCGGAATTCGTTTCAGCGCTCGATCTGGCGGAGGGCGAGCGGAGCGAACTGGACGACTGGCTGCAGGAAAACTTCTGGGATGAAGAAGCCTCCGCCTTCTGCCGGCTCGACGAGGGCGCGGAAAGCGTGCCGGATCTTTCTCCCTGCGGCTTCTTCCCGCTGGCGTGGGAGGCGCGGACGGAGGCGATGGCCGAGGGGCTGCGGGCCCGCGCCTCGGAGCTGGAGCCGGCCGGCTGGCCCGCGCGCGCCTGGGCGCTGTTCTTCGCCTTGCTGCTGCGCACGCCCCACCACAGCGTGATCGCCCGGATGCGGCGGAAGGGCCTGCCCGCGGGCGCCTCGCCGCTGGAAGAAGCGGCTTGGGCGGTGCTCGCGGCGGGTGCCGATGCCGCGCGGTCGTTGATGGTGGGCGACCTCCCCCCGGCGGCGCGCTGGCTGGATGCCCACGGGCGGGGAATTGCGCGCGGCCTGTTGTGGGGGGGCGCGGCGTTGCTGCTTGCTTTGCTGGGGTGGGGATTCTTCCGCCGGGAAAGCCGGGGCGCGGGCGATGGCGCGGAGATCGAGCGCCGCGCGCGGCTGGCGTGCGCGGACGGGGACCATGCCCGCGCGGCGGCGCTCTACCACCAGGCCGCCCGCCGCGGCGATGTCCCCTATTTCCGCTATCGTCAGGCCGGCGAATGGATGCATCTGGAGCAGTACGCCGAGGCCGAGGCGGCCTATCGCGAAGGACTGCGCCTCGATCCGGATGCCCCCAACGCGCGCCTGAACCTGGCGCTGGCAATCGTGAAGCAGGGGCGGCGCGAGGAGGCGCTGGAGCTCTATCGCGCCTTCGCGGCGGCACCGGATGCGGCGTCGCATCCGGAACTGGCCGCCCGCGCGCAACTGGCCGCGGAACTGATTGGGCGGCAGCACGCGCTCGACCGCCCGTGAGGTGGGCGGGCGTTGACAGGGGGACGGCGGGGTGGAATAGTTCGCGGAGTATTTGGGAGGCGCAGGTATGAACAAGAACATGGCTTTTGGATTCGGGCTTGCGGCGCTGGTGGCGCTGGGCGCGGGGTGCTTCCGCAACACGGTTTCGGAAATCGAATTGGAGATCCCCGCAATGAAGACCGATGCCTGCGCCCAGGCGGTGCGGGGCGGGCTGGAGCGGTTGGGAATCAGCAAGGAGGGGGCGGTTTTCGAGGTCCGCTTCGACGTGGAGGCGGGCAAGGCGTGGGTGACCTATGACAACGTGCGGCTGGGGCGGCGGAACATCGAGGTGGCGGTGCGCCATGCGGGCTTCGCCGTGAACGACCTGCCCGCCGACGAAGAGGTGCGCGCGAAGCTGCCGGCGGAGTGCCGCGGCAATGAGTAAGGCGATCGAATTCCAATGGGCGGCGCGTCCGGTGCGCCCGGACGCGCGGGTGGTCCTGGTGCAGGACGGCCGGTTGCTGGCGCCGCCGTCGCTGCCGGCGGTGGACCGGCATGCGCTGGCCGCATGGATCCAGGCGACGAAGTTCAAGGGCAAGGCGGCGGCCACGGCGTGGCCGCAGGGGCTGCCCGCACCGGTGCTGCTGGTGGGCATCGGGAAGAAGAAGGATTTCCATGCGGCGCGCTGGTTGCGCGCGTGGGCGGCGGCGGGGCGCGCGCTGGAGAAGGCGGCGGTGGTGCGGCGGGCCGCGTTCGAATGGCCGGTTTCCGCGGACTTCCCGCTGGCGGCGGCGGAACTGGCGGGGCTGGCGGCGGCGGGGCTGCTGTCGGGCGAGTATGCGTTCGAGATGTTCCGGGAAAAGAAGAAGGAGCATTCCTTCGCGTTTGAATTCGCTGGCGCGGCGTTGGGCGCCAAGGCCGTTCGCGGCGCGGTGCGCCGCGCGGAGATCGAGGGCGAAACGCTGCGCGAGGTGCGCGACCTCGCGAACCTGCCGGCGAACGCGCTGGGGCCGCTGGACCTGGCGGCGCGCGCGAAGAAGCTGGCGAAGCGCGCGGGGCTCTCGTGCCGCGTCTGGGACATGCCCGCGCTGGAGAAGGAAAAATGCGGCGCGCTGCTGGCGGTGGCGAAGGGCAGCCGCCGGCCGGGCTGCCTGATCCGGCTGGCGCACGCGGGCAAGCGCGGGTTGAAGCCGCTGGTGGTGGTGGGCAAGGCCGTGATGTTCGATTCCGGCGGCCTTTCCCTCAAGCCCGGCAAGGGCATGGAGTGGATGAAGTACGACAAGAGCGGCGGCATGGCCGCGCTGGCGTTCGCGCTGCTGGCCGCGCGCCTCAAGCTGCCGCGGCCCGTGGTCGCCTACATCCCCGCGGTCGAGAACATGCCCGGCGGCGGCGCGACGCGCCCCGGCGACATCGTGACGGCCCGCAACGGGAAGACCATCGAAATCCTGAACACCGACGCGGAGGGCCGGCTGATTCTGGCCGATGCGCTGTCGTTCGCGGCGGACGAGAAGCCGGCGGCGATCGTGGACATCGCCACGCTGACGGGCGCGGCGGTGGTCGCGCTGGGGCACGAAGCGACGGCGGTGATCNNGATGGGCAGCGACGACCGGCTGGTGCTGGATTTGATGCTGTCGGGCGAGGCCACGGGCGAACGCCTCTGGCCACTGCCGTTGTGGCCCGAGTACGACGAGATGCTCAAGGGGCAGTTCGCGGACCTGAAGAACATGGGCGACGGCTCGGCCGGCACCATCGCGGGCGCGGCGTTCCTGCGGCACTTCGTGCCGGACGGCATTCCGTGGGCGCACCTCGACATCGCCGGGACGGCCTATCTGGAATCGGCGCAGCCGCAGGGCGCGCCCGGGGCCACGCTGGCGGGCGCGCGCCTGCTGGCGGACTGGGCGGCGCGCTCGCAGCTGGATTCCTGACGTTCCGCCCGATGCGCTTCCTGCTCGACCAGTTCATGGACTACCTGACGCTGGAGCGGGGGCTGAGCGCCAATACGCGGATGGCCTACGGGCACGACCTGTCGGAATTCCTGGCGTTCCTGGCGCGCAAGGGGCGGTCGGGCATCCAGGAGGTGGAGCGGCGCGACATCGTGGATTTCCTGATGGAGAGCAAGCAGAAGGGGCTGGCGGCGCCGAGCCTGGCGCGCCGGCTGGTGGCCATCAAGGTCTTCTTCCGCCACCTGTCGCAGGAGGGGCTGCTGGGGGTGAACGTGGCGGATGCGATGGATTCGCCGCGGCTCTGGAAGATCCTGCCGCCGACGCTGTCGCTGGAAGAGGTGGACCGCCTGCTGGCGGCGCCGGAGGGGACCACGGTGCGCGGGTTGCGCGACCGGGCGATCCTGGAAACCTTCTATGCGACGGGGCTGCGCGTGAGCGAGCTGGCGGGATTGGCGCTGGATTCGCTGCATTTCGACGCCGACTACATCCGCTGCGTGGGCAAGGGCGACAAGGAGCGCGTGGTGCCGATCGGGGGGCGTGCGGTTTCCGCGGTGCAGGCCTGGCTGGAACGCGGCCGCCCCGCCTATGCGGCGAAAGGCGGCGGCGCGAGCCGCGCCGTGTTTTTGTCGCGGCTGGGCCGGCCGCTGTCGCGCATCACGATTTGGCGCCACATTCGGGCCTATGCGCGGCAGGCGGGCATCCGCAAGGAGATTTCGCCGCACACGCTGCGGCATTCGTTTGCGTCGCACCTGCTGGCCAACGGCGCCTCGCTGCGGATCATCCAGGAGATGCTGGGGCACGCGGACATTTCGACGACGCAAATCTACACGCATGTGGACCAGGGGCGCCTGCAGTCGGTCCACCATCAATACCACCCGAGGGCCTGACCATGGAATCCTGCGGACACCCACCGGACCCTTCGGAACTGGAAGCGCGGCTGGGGCATGTCTTCCAGCGGCCGGAGCTGCTGGAGGCGGCGCTGACGCACCGGTCGTTTTCGGCCGAGGCCGGCGCGCCGGGCCTGATGGAAAACCAGCGGCTGGAATTCCTGGGCGACGCGGTGCTCGGGGCGGTTTCCGCCGAGTGGCTGGTGGCGCACCGGGCCGACTGGCGGGAGGGCACGCTGACCAAGGTGCGCAGCCGCCTGACCAACGCCGCCGCGCTCGCGCGCGTGGCGCATCGGCTGGAGCTGGGCGGATGCCTGCGGCTGGGCCGGGGCGAAGAGGCCTCGGGCGGCCGCGAAAAGAATGCGCTGCTGGCCGATGCGCTCGAAGCCGTGCTGGGCGCGCTCTGGCTGGATGGGGGGGTGGACCGGGTTCGCCAGGTGTTCGCCGCGTGGTTTGCCGACGAGATTGCCGCGGCGGTGGAGGCGGGGGGCGACGACAATCCCAAAGGCGACCTCCAGGAACGCCTGCAGCGCGAGCGGCAGAAAAGCCCCCGCTATGAAGTGGTCGAGGAACAGGGCCCGTCCCACGCCCGGCATTTCAAGGTGGCCGTCTTCCTGGGCGAGGAGTGGCTGGGGGAGGGGGAAGGGGCCAGCAAGCGCGAGGCCGAGATGGCCGCCGCACGCCAAGCTCTGGCCCGGCTGGCTGCGCATGTTCCTTGATTTGCAGAAAATTGGCCTCTTGACGTGAAAATTGTCAAAGCGCCATTCTGCTAAATTTTATTGTCAAACATGATGCAAAAATCTGTTTTGAATAAAATTAATAAGGTAAAACGATTGAATCGCTGATTTTTCCTATCTGCCTGTCCCGCCGCTGGATGCGCGCAATTCATTTGTTTGCTGGGGATTCCGGCATATAAATTTTGGCAAATCAGGGCTTGCATTCGGTACGTTGTGCAATAAAGTTCGCGGAGATTTGCACCCCATGTCGGGGGCAGCGAGATGAAAACAAACGACCCGGATATCCGGGGCCAGGAGCAAGAATGAAGTCAGTCAAGAAAGTGGCCGCCAAGAAAGCGGCTCCGAAAGCCGCGCCGGCGAAAAAGCCGGTGGCCAAGGCCGCCCCCAAGGCCGCCCCCGCGAAGAAGAAGAAGCCCGCCGTCACCCCCGAGCAGCGCTACAAGATGATCGAGGAAGCGGCGTATTACATCGCCGAGCGCCACGGATTCAATGGCGACAGCGCCTACTTCTGGTCGCTGGCCGAAGCCGACATCAACAACCGGATCTGAGCCGGAAACCGGACCCGCCTTCCGCAGGGAAGGCCGCCGCCGCGGGATTTGTCCCGCGGCTTTTTCTTTGGCCGGGGCGCGGCCGGGGAGTATAGTCCAACTTGCATTGAACAAGGACCCCTTGGAGAAAGCCGGACCCATGAACAAAACCATCAGCATCATGCCGTGTCTGGACATGCGCGAAGGGCGCGTGGTGAAGGGCATCCATTTCGTGGACCTGGTGGACGCGGGCGATCCGGTGGCGTGCGCCACGGCCTATGAGGCCAGCGGGGCGGACGAGCTCGGATTCCTCGACATCACCGCGACGGTGGAAAAGCGCCGCACGATGTTCGACGTGCTCCGGCGCGTGACGGCCGCCGTGAAGATTCCGGTGACGGTCGGCGGCGGCATCCGCTCGATCGCCGACGTGGAGGCCGCGTTGGAATCCGGGGCGCAGAAAGTCAGCATTTCCTCGGCGGCGTTCCGCGACCCCGGCTTCGTGGCGGAGGCGGTCCGGCAGTTCGGCGGCGCGGCCATCGTGGTGGCGATCGACGCGGACCGCAACGACAAGCTGCCCTCCAGGCGGGAGGTCTATATCGATGGCGGCCGCACGGCGACGGGGGTGGATGCGGTCGAATTCGCGAAGCAGATGGCGGGCCTGGGCGCGGGCACGATGCTGCCGACCAGCAAGCTGGGCGACGGCGCCAAGCGCGGCTACGACTTGGAGCTCACCCGGGGCATCGCCGATGCGACGAAATTGCCGACGGTGGCCAGCGGCGGGGCGGGCAAGCTGATCGATTTCCTGCAGGCGGTGAAGGAAGGCCATGCCAGCACCCTGCTGGCGGCCAGCGTCTTCCATTTCGGCGTCTTCACGGTGAAACAGGTCAAGACCTATC
>DMJA01000220.1 GCA_003451935.1 Verrucomicrobiota bacterium
AGAACGCATGCGTCTGGACGGCTCTGTCCAAGTCTTCTTCCGAATCCTCCAGGCCTCCTAGCCATCACACACTTTCGGACATTGCCAAAGTTTTCCACGGTGTGGAAAACTTTCTTCCGGCGCGCGTCCGGCAACCAAACGGACCGGAGGGGGATCAGCCGGCGGCTTTGGACTCGTTCCACTCGTCGTCGGCGTCGTCGCCTTTGGCCACTTTGATGTTTTGTCCGCGGGTCAGCAACCAGCGGAGGGCCGCAAAGGCCAGCCCCGGGATCACGAGCCCGACCATCATCAGATGGACGAAGCTGAAGTGGTAGGTCATGGCGGGCTGGAAACGGTACAAGTTCCAGAAAATCAGCAGGCAGGATATCCACACCGTCAGGAAGTTGGGCATGCCGTCGCCGGAGTGCATCCAGTGCAGGCCGGGGGTGCGCAGCTTGGTGATTGGATAGAAGATGTTGGAGCCCATGTGGCCGAGCTGGTCTTCGACGACGTGCACGCCGTAGCAGGCGGCGATGGTGACGAAGCACTGCCAGGCCGCGGTCCAGCCGGAAGCGAAGAAGGCGACGGCTCCGACCAGCACGCCGAGGAACGCGCCAACGGTCAGCGAGTGGGACCACTCGCGGTGCCACGGCAGGAACTCGAGGTCGAGGTTGCCGTTGGGCAGGGGCTTGAGGCCGATGGTCGGCCCGTCGAAGATGTCCACCTTCAGCGCGGCGTCATAGGTCTGGATGACCTTGGCCTTGATCTTGGCGCGGGCCACTGCGGGATAGCGGTTCTCCGTGCCTTCCACGGGCACCTGGCCGGTGTTCACCACGGCGCCGAACTTGACGAGAACCTCGAGCTTTTCGTTGTCGAACTTGACGGAATACTGCTGCCAGAAGTCGGCGCCGAGGCGCACGGACGACAGCTTGAGGTTGACGTAGCGCTTTTCGTCCACCGCCAGGGCGATGGCGCGGGCGATTTCGTTGGCGACATACTGCGGGTCCGGGGCCTTGGGATCGGGCTCGACGTAGACGTCGTGGTTGTAGAAGAAGCGGTAGAACTTGAAATCGACGGTGTCGGGCAGAATGCCGCACGCCCCGCCGAGGACGAAGAAAATCGGGTTGCCGTTCTGGGCGGCTTCGATGGCCCAGGGGCCGAAGGAGGCGACCGCCACGCCGGACATGAAATGCGTAAAACCTTTCATTTTCTCGTTCCTTTCTGGATCAGGTGAGGCCGAGCCAACCGGTGATGGTTTCGCCGAAGCCGGACATGTTGCAGGCGATGGGCAGCAGGAGGATGCCGAGGCAGTTCAGGCGCCGCGACCCGAACAGCACCGGCAGCAGCCCGATGCCCGTGGCGACGGCCGCGATGAACATCCCGACCCAGCCGGTGACGGCATAGACCATGAGGACGATGATGGCGAGCGCGAACGTCGAGACGTGGCGGTAGTTGAAGTGGTTGATGAACTTGAGCGTGAGCCGGGTGAGCGGCTCCATCATCAGGTACGAGAGGCCGGCGGCGATGGCGATGCTGCCGAGCACGAGGAAGTAGTCGGCGGAGCCCGCGGGCGTGTAGAGGGCCTTGACCATCCAGGCGCCGCCGCCGCGCGTGAGGTTCAGGCCCGGCACGAACATCAGCATGAACGCGCCGACGTAGTAGATGAACTTCGAGACGCCCTGGCCCATGATGAAGATGCGCTCGTCGCGCTGGGCGCAGGCGTGGCCGGCGAGCATGCCGCCGACGCCGCCGGTGACCACCGGGAAGTAGGCCGCGATGCCGCCGCCGAGCCCGCCCGACCAGACCGAGCGCAGGATGACGTCGCCGTTGATGGCGAGGCTTTTCGCGATGCGCTGCGGGGGCACGCCGGCCGCCGAAATCATGTTCAGCAGGCACCAGGGGATCGCGAACAGGCCCACGAACGCGGGCATGATGTTCTGGAAGGCGACCTCGTGGTTCACCGGGGAGCGGGTCAGGAGGATGAAGCCCAGCAGGCCGGCAAGGAAGAAGGTGGCCAGGCCCGCGAGGAGGGTCTTCCACGCGTCGTAGAACTTGGCCCAGCCGGCCTTGCCGCGGTTGCCGCCCTTGGGCCACTCGGACATCAGCATGAAGGTGATGATGACCCACAGCACCCAATGCATGTGGCCCTTGAGCACCTGCTGCGACACGGGCAGGTAGCGCGGGGCCAGCGGCGCCATCACGCACACGAGGAAGAACGCGCCGGCCAGGCCGCCGACGGCCGTGATCATCGTGCCTTCGAAGCCGCGGCCGGCCATCAGGTATTTCTGGCCGGGCAGCACCGTGAACATGGCCGATTCGTCCGGCGTGCCGAGCAGCACGGCCGGGATCGTGTTGAGCATGGCCCAGCCGACGATCATGCCGGTGAACGCCGGCAGGAAGAGGTCCGGAGAAATGGCGTGGGCCGTGCCTTCCAGCGCGAGAATGCCCAGCACCATCGCGCCCATCACGTTGTAGATGTGCAGGCCCGGCAGGCACGCCAGGACGCTGGAGATCAACGTCCCGGCGGTCACCGACAAAAGAACAATCCAGAATGCGGACATGGGGTCGCCTCCCTGCGGGGTTATGGAATCACCATGGCGGAATGGCCGGCCGCCGCCTTGAGCTGCAGCTTGCCCTCGTATTCGCCGACCTCGCCGGTGGCGGCGACCTGCACGCCTTCGGCCAGGCTGTTGAGCACGTCCACCGGAATGATCGATTCCCAAAGCACGAGATCGATCGAGCCGGTGCCATCGGCCAGCGCATAGACCACGCCGCCGCGCAAGGCCCGGGGCGCGCCGAGCGTGCCCTTCACCACCCGGGTCTGGCCTTTGTCGGCGGCCGTGATGGAAGACACCGCCACGGCGGCGGTCGCATCCACGGCCGGGACCGAGAGGGGCGTGTCGTCCACCAGCTTGACCTTGTAGCCGCTTTCGACCTTGAGCTGGGGCCGGTCTTTATAGACCTCGACCACGCCTTCCAGTTCGAACAGCGCGCCGGGGGTGGGCTTGACGGTGATCACATCGTTCACGTTGGACCAATAGGTCGCGCGCAGGGAGGTGTCGCCCTCCCGCAGCACCACCGCGAAGGGTTGCTTGGTGCCCTCCGCCGGGGCCTTGACCGATTCCACCCGGCCGCGGACGCGGACCGTCTGGCCCTTCTGGGCCGCGGTGACCTCGCCGACCGACAGGCTGGTGGCCTGCACGGAACGGCCGCGCGAGAAATCGCGCGGGGCCGCCGGCGCTTGCTGCCGGAAGGTTTCGGCCGCCTTCTGGGCGGGCGTCTGCGCCGCGGCCGCGGGCGGGGCATCGAGGAGTTCCAGGTCCTGCCCGGCCGCCAGCTTGAGCTGCAGCTTGTCCTGGTAGGCCGCCACGGAAACGCGGGCGCGGACATAGGCGCCGACCAGCACGTCCTTGTTCGCGATCTGGTCGTACTCCGTCTGCCAGAAGTTGATCGTTTGTTCGCCGGATTCGTCCTGGAGCTTCAGGGCGTAGGGGCGCTTGGAGTCGGCCGGCGGCGGGAACAGGTCCATCACCTTGCCGGAAATCGTGACCGACGAGCCTTTCATTTCCGTCGTGATGTCCGCCAACCGCACCGTGGCCGCGGGCGCGCGCACCAGATGGAACTCGTCCACGCTCAGCAGCCGCATCGAAGACTTGTCGTCGGCGATGTTGAGCCCGCCTGCGAAGTTGACCTGGTCGCCGGCCTTGGGAACCAGGTTTTTCTTGACCATCTCCTGGGCCTGCCGCTGGCTGATGAAGACCATGATCGTGCCCGTGCCGTCGGAGAAGTTGAAGCCCATGCCGCCGCCGGTGCGGAAGGTGCGCGCATCGCTGTCCACCACGCCGTCCACGCGGATCTGCGCGAAATTCATCGTCGGCTTGATGTCGCCCAACTTGACGACGGGGATTTCACGGTGCTTCGCCATGAGGAAGAGCAGAAAGAGGCCGATGGTCGCCAGCAGGACCGCCGCCCAGCGGAGGAGCACCAGACTCATGCGCTTCTCCACCTTGGATCCGCAATAGGGGCATTTGGTCACGGCGCCGACGAAGCGGCCGCAACTCGGGCAGTTCATCTCGCTGGATTGGGTTTCGTGTCCGGGTAGCGCCTGCTGGTTGTCCGTCATGCTCGTTTCTCCTCAAGAACCCTGCCGCGGGGGGCGGATATGAATAGCGGCACGGGCGAATATAGCGGGAAGGGGCACGGGCACAAAGAACAAAAGCGGCACATCGGCGATTTCGGGTGGAGCGCTTTCCCTGAACGCCTCCCTCGCACCATCGCCACGCCGTTTTTCAGCCGGGTGGACTGGCGGCTTCGCTTTTGCCCTCCCGCCCTTTTTCCGCAGGTCCGGCGGAATTTGGCTTGAATTGCCGGCCAAAGGGCAGAGAATGGCGCGAGTTTTTCTGAATTGAGGGTTGGAGCAAGAACATGAATTTGAAAAAACCGTTGACCGCAGAAACCATCAGCCTGGACCTGAAGGGCGCCACCAAGGACGCCATCCTGGCCGAGATGGTGGATCTACTGGTGGCTTCCGGCCATATCCGCGACCGCGAGGCCGTCCTGAAGGCCATTGTGGACCGCGAAAAGCGCATGAGCACCGGCATGCAGAACGGCATCGCCATCCCCCACGGCA
>DMJA01000256.1 GCA_003451935.1 Verrucomicrobiota bacterium
CGCAAGGGTTCCCCGATGCAGCGCGCGCTGTCGGCGGAAATCCTGGATGCCTACAAGAACCAGGGCAACGCCGTCAAGAAGCGCGACGATGTGCACAAGATGGCGGCGGCCAACAAGGCGTTCGCCCATTACCGCTGGTAACTCCCGGCCGGTGCCGGACCGAAAGGACGCCCCCCGGGGCGTCCTTTTTCATGCCCTTCCGGGCGGCGCGGCGTTTTCCATGCCGTGGAAACTTTTTTTCCATGGTGTGGAAAAATCCCGAAAAAGTTTTCCATTGCGTGGAAAACCGACTAAAACCCCTCCTCGGATATGGACCCCGTTTCCCCAGAACTTGCGGCGAGTTGGTGTCGCGGCCACTGGCATCCGCGGATGCCGCCGGAGCCGCTGCGCGCGCTGTGCGTGGATAGCCGCCGCTCGGAGCCGGGCCGGCTGTTCTTCGCGCTGAAGGGCGAGAAGGCCGACGGCCACGATTTCCTCGCGGCGGTCTCCGCCGCCGGCGCGGGCGCTGTCGTGCGAAAAGATTTTTCCGCCGAAAAGCTGCCGGCGGAGGGATGTTTCCTGCGCGTGGACGACGTGCCCGCGGCGCTGGGACGCTTCGCGGCGGAATACCGCCTGACGATGCCCGCGCGAATCGTGGGCGTGACGGGCTCCGTGGGCAAGACCTCGACGAAGGAATTGATCGCCGATGTGCTGTCGACCGTGGGCCCGACGGCGCGCACCGCGGGCAACTTCAACAACGAGATCGGCCTGCCGCTGAGCGTGTCGGAGCTGACGCGCGATTGCGCCTTCGGCGTCATCGAGGCTGGCATCAGCCATCCGGGCGAGATGGCGCCGCTGCGCGACATCCTGCGGCCGGACCTCGCCGTGGTGACGCGGATCGGGCCGGCGCACATCGAATTCTTCGGCTCGGTGCGGGCCATCGCAGAGGAGAAGGCCGCGCTGCTTGGGAAATTGCCGGCGGACGGTTTCGCCGTGCTGGATCTCGACGACGAGTTTTTCGATGTGCTGCGCGCGCATTGTTCCGCGCCGGTCGTGACGTGCTCGCTGAAGCGGCGCGACGTGGATTACGCCGGCGCCCCGCAGGCCGACGGGAACCTGCGGGTGTTCGAGCGGGCCACGGGCGAGAGCGCCACCCTGCCGGTGCCGCCGCCGATCGGCTTCATGGCGGGCAACGCCTTGGAAGCGGTGGCGGTGGCCCGGAAATGCGGCGCATCCTGGGCGGCGCTGGCGGTCGCGCTGGGCCGGTCGCAGCCCGTGGGCATGCGCTGGGCGGTCGAGGACGTGCGCGGCTGGACGGCGATCAACGATGGCTACAACGCCAATCCCCTGAGCATGCGGGCCTCGCTGGGCGCGTTCGCGGCCTGGCCCGCGAAGGGGCGGAAATTCTTGGCGCTGGGGCCGATGCTGGAATTGGGCGACTTCGGGCGCGCGGAGCACGAAGCGCTGGGCCGGTTCGTGGCCGAGGGCCGCTGGGCGGGCGTGGCCGTGGTGCCGTGGAACCCCGCCGGCGTTCCCGATGCGGCGGCGCAGGCGTTGGTTTCAGGATGGCGCGCGGCGGGCGGCTCCGCGGAGGATTTGTGCGCGGCGTCGGATCCCGCGGAAGCGGCGGCTTGGCTGCGGAAACAGTTGCGGCCCGGCGACGCCCTGTTGCTGAAGGCCTCGCGCGGCGTGCGCATTGAGAAAGTCTTGGAAGAGCTTAGAAAAGAAAGTTGAGCCATGCTGTATTACTTGTCCTACCTGTCCGACCTGTTCACGCCGCTGAACGTGTTCCGCTATGTCACGGTCCGGGCCTTCATGGGCGCGGGCACCGCCTTCTTCCTGTCGCTGCTGCTGGGCCGCTGGATGATCGCCCGGCTGCGCGCGCTGAAGGTCGGCCAAGTCGTGCGGCAGGAAAAGGAGATGGAGGCCATCGGGCACGGGCGCAAATCGGGCACGCCGACCATGGGCGGGCTGCTGATTCTGTTCACGACGACGCTCGCGTCGCTATTGTGGTGCCATTCGTCGAATCCGCAGGTGTGGATCGTGCTGGCGACCATGCTGTTCATGGGCGGGGTCGGATTCGTGGACGATTGGATGAAGCTGAAGGAAATGAATTCCAAGGGCCTGAAGGAGTGGCAGAAGCTGGCGCTGCAGGGCCTGTGGGTCGTGGTCGCGTTCATTGCGATCGAAATGGTGCCGGGCACCCGCGTCCATGCGCGGGAGTTGATGGTGCCCTTCTTCAAGGCCCCCGTCGTCGCCGACCTGACGGTTCCCGGCGCGCTGGCCTTCATGTTCCTCGTGCTGGTCGGGACGACCAACGCCGTGAACCTGACGGACGGGCTGGACGGCCTGGCGGCGGGCTGCATGAATTCGATTTCGGGGGCCTATCTGGTGCTGGCCTACGTGGCGGGCAACGTGGTGTTCGCCAACTACCTGCAGGTGCCGTCCATCGCCGGCGCGCACGAACTGGCCGTGTTCTGCGGTTGCTTGCTGGGCGCGGGCCTCGGGTTCCTGTGGTGGAACGCCTATCCGGCCAAGGTCTTCATGGGCGACACGGGCAGTCTTGCGCTGGGCGGCACGATTGCGATGGTCGCCATCCTCATCAAGCAGGAGCTGACGCTGTTGATTGTGGGCCTGGTGTTCGTCGGCGAGGCGGGCAGCGTGTTGATCCAGCGCGCCACGTGCCGGTTGTACCGCCGGTTCACCGGCCAGGGCCTGCCGCCGGAGCGGCGTCCGTTCCGCATGACGCCCCTCCACCACCATTTCGAGATCATCTCCAAGGAGCGCGCGAAGGCGGAGGGGCGCCCGCCGGATGCCGCCGAGAATTCCGTGGTCATCCGCTTTTGGATTGTCTCGATCGTCTGCGCGCTGCTGGGGCTGGCGACGCTGAAGTTGCGCTGAGGGACCAATGGGCGGGTGGCGTCAGGCATTGGTGTGCGGGCTGGGCGCGAGCGGCGCGGCCGCCGCCGCCCTGCTGCGCGCGGAAGGCGCCGAAGTCTTCGCCGCCGACGAACGCGACACGCCCGAAAGCCGGAAAAGCGCGGAAGGCCTGGCCGCCCTCGGCTGCGCCGTCGCGCTGGGCGCGAAGGCGCCGCCGCCGGGAGCCTTCGATGTCGCCATGGTCAGTCCCGGTCTCCCGGTGGATGGGTCGTTCTTGTCTAAAATCCGCCGCCGCGGGATTCCGCTGGTCAGCGAGATGGAGCTGGGCTGGAGCCGGTTCCGCGGCCGCACGATTGCGGTGACGGGCAGCAACGGAAAGAGCAGCGTGGTGAAGGCGCTGGCCGAAGGCCTCGAGGCTGCGGGGCTTCGCGCGGTTCCGTGCGGCAATTATGGCCTTCCGGTCTGCCGGGCCGTGCGGGAATCTCCCGGCGCGGATTGGCTGGTGATCGAGGCGAGCTCCTTCCAGCTCGAGACCTGCGCGGAGTTCCGCCCGGATATCGGCGTGCTGCTGAACGTGCTGCCGAACCATCTCGACCGGCATGGCACCTTCGAGGCCTATGCCCGGCTGAAGGCGCGGATGTTCGGGCGCCAGCGCGAAGGCGATGTCGCGCTCGTTCCTCCGGAATGGCGCGTTCGCTTCCAGGAGGAGTCGGGCGGGCGCGGCGCATGGAAAACCTTCGGCCCGCAGGCGGATTTGGATTTCACGTTCTCCCCCCACCGGATTTCAGAGCGGGGCGGAGGGGGAATCGGCATCGAAAGCTCATATTTCGACAACGAGGTGCTGGGGCCCAACGCGGCGGCGCTGTTCGGGGCCGCCCGCGCGGCGGGGATTCCGCCGGAAACGATCCGCGCCGCGCTGCTCCGCTTCGAGCCGCTGCCGCACCGCGCGCAGCCGATGGGCGAATTCCGCGGGGTCCGCTATGTGGACGATTCCAAGGCGACCAACCTGTCGGCCATGATCGCCTCGATCCGCATGCAGGACCGCCCCGTCTGGCTGATCGCCGGCGGACGGCCCAAGGAAACGGATTTTTCGGCGGCGGTGCCGGTGCTGCGCGAACGGGCGAGGGGCGTTTTCCTGATCGGCGAGGCGGCGGCGGCGATGGCGGCGGCNNTGCTGGCGCCGGCCTGCACCAGCTACGACCAGTTCAAGACCTATGCGGAGCGAGGCGACGCCTTCCGGAAATTCGCCGAGGAAAAGGATTGATATCCGGAGGAGGAGGGGGGCATAATCCGCCCCGCAATGTTGAAAAACAATTTAAAGAAGAAGCAAGGAGTCGAAAAATGAGGGTATCCGTTGTAGCAGGTTTGATTATCGGCGTGCATGTGGCCGTGATTGGTTCCGTGGTCATGACTCAGGGATGCGCAAGCACGCAGCGCGGCGCCGGTTCGGCCGTTCCCGAGGCGGTGGAATCCGCGCCCGCGCCGGTGCTTCCGCCCTCCGCGGTGGTGGTGGAGCAGCTT
>DMJA01000034.1 GCA_003451935.1 Verrucomicrobiota bacterium
GGTCCAGGCAGGGCGGGCAGAAATTTCCGCTCATGCGGTCGAGGTCCTCGGTCTTCTCGTAGCCGACCAGCACGCACAGCGGGAAGGGGCACGGGGACATCTCCAGCAACATGGTCATCACGCGCAGGCCTTCCTGCGTGGCGCGGCGCTCCAGCTTGGCCGCATCGGCGCCGGCTTCCAGCCGGTCGAGGTTCAACGCCGCGAAACGCTCCTGCGGCAGGCAGACGCCCTGGGGCTGGTCGCTGCCCGCGCGGGCCAGCACGATGATGCTGTGGTCGGTTTCGGCCAAGGTCCGGGCCGCGGCGCGGCCAATGGCCTCGAGGGTTTGGCCCGGCTCCTGCGGAACCGCGGGCGCGAGGCGCACGGCGGCGCCGGAGTTTTCCTCGATCCGGGCGCGGACCTGTTCGGCCAGCGCGGCATCCACGTCGCCGGCGGGCGCCAGCGCGAACACCCGGTCCCCGGCCGCCTGCGCCATCGTCGCGGCCACCAGGGCCAGCCCCATCAGAATGGTTTTTTTCATCGGAACGACTCCTTGATCCAAAGGCTACCGCTTATAGGCAAAAAAACGGGTTTTCGCAACCCGTTTCGAAAAGTTCCGGATGGGACCGGGGTCAGCAGTTCGCGCAGTAGTCGCACCGCATGTGGTTGGCCTTGGTCAGGGCCTCGAGGCAATTCGCGTCGGACTTGGCCAGATCGGCGAAATGGATCACGGTGCGAAAGCCCTCGCCCTCCGGCTCGCACCGGACGACCACGCCGCAGCATTTGACGGTGACCGGTTTTTCTTCGCTGGCCATGGGTTTGATGGCGATATCGAATTCATACAGGCCGAATTCGGGAAGCGGCCGGGAAGAGATGAACTTCATGCCCAGATGGCAGATGTGCAGGTCGTCCAGTTTGCCCAAGGGGGCGGCTTCATCCAAGGCCAGGGAAACGCTGTAGTCGCCGAACGTATACTTTGTGGTCGTCATGATTTAGATTTTTTCGCACTTTTCTCCCCCTCTGGGAGTCCAACCTACCCCATTTCGGGGGTCTGTCAAACGGGCGTGCGCGTTTTTTCCGGGGGGCGCCCCATCAGCCGGTCCCGGCAGGCCTCATGGCGCGCGATTTCCTTGGCGGCCCAGGCCGCTTCCTCTTCCGCCCGGGCTTCCAGGGCGGCGAAATCCAACCCCATCGGGGCGCCGAGGTGCCGCTTGGCGGCCACGGCCTCGTCGGGGCTTTTTCCGGCCAAGTCGCCCAGATGGTTTTTGACCTCGTGATAGGCGTCGCGGAAGGGCATGCCGCCCGCCACCAGCTCCAGTGCGCGGTCGGTCGCGAAAACGTCCGGCCCGAACGCCCGGCGCAGCGCGTCGCCATCCACCCCGAGTCCCGCCACCAATGGCGCCAAGATGCGGAGCGACGAGAGGACCAGATCGAAGCCGTCCATGAAGGGCTCTTTGGTTTCCTGCAGATCGCGGTTGTAGCCCGAGGGCGCGGCGCGCACGATCTCGGCCACGAGCTGGGCATGCGCGAGCACCTTGGCGGCCTTCGCCCGGAGCAGTTCCAGCACATCGGGATTCCGCTTCTGCGGCATGATGCTGCTGCCGGTCGTGAATTCCGCCGGCAGGCGGAAATAGCCGAACTCCGGCATCGAGAAGAGAATCAAATCCTGGGCCAGCCGCGACAGGGTCAGCATCGCCTGGCCGAGGGCGGAGAGGATCGCCGACTCGACCTTGCCGCGCGCCTGGTTGGCATGCAGGACATTGTGGACGGGGCGGGTGAAGCCGAGCAGGTCGCTCGTCCGTTGGCGGTCGATGGGCATGGGCACGCCATAGCTGGCGGCGGAACCGAGGGGGCATTGGTCGTTCAAGGCGTAGGCGGCCCGCACGAGCGTGAGATCGTCCAGCAGGCCTTCGGCCCAGGCCGAAGCCCACAGGCCCACGCTCGAAGGCATCGCCGGCTGCATGTGGGTGCGCCCCACCATCGGCACCTTCTCGTGCTTCTTCGCAAAGGCGATCAGCGCGCGGGAGAGCTCCGCGGCGGCGGCGACGGCATCCAGCAGGCGGACCTTGGCGTAGAGGCGCAGGTCCACGGCCACCTGGTCGTTGCGGCTGCGGCACGTATGCACGCGCTTGCCGAGATCGCCCAGCCGCTCCGTCAGGCGGCGTTCGACGGCCAAGTGCACATCCTGGTCCTCGAGCGTGATGGAGAATTTTCCGGCGGCGGCATCGGACACGATGTTCCCCAGCTCGGCGATCACCGCCTGCGCATCCCGGGGGGAAATCAGCGCCGGCTGGACGGGCATGACGGAGAGCATCGTGACGTGCGCCGCGGTGCCGAAGCAGTCCGCCTCGACCAGCGCCAGATCCAGCACGCGGTCCTTCCCCGCCGTATAGGCGAGGACCTCCGCATCCACATCCCCCACCGTCGTCTTGCGGCGCATCCTACCGTTGGATCCGCTTGATCTTGAAAATATGCTTCTCGGGCTCCGCAAGGAATTCAGGCGGCAGTTCGATGCGCACGGTCTTGCCCTTGTCGTCGTTGCTGGCGGCGCGCGGGATCGAAGAGGTTTCGCTCTTGGCGGCGGACGGCAGGGGGGGGCGCGGGGCGGCGCCCGGAGGCGCCAGTTTTTCCTTGGGCACCTCGATGATGCCGCCGGGAATCTGGAAGCTCTTCTGGCAAACCGGGCAGTCGATGGTCTGGCCCGCCATCTCTTCCGGGCCGTTCAGGTTTTGACCGCAATGCGGACAATTGAAATCGATTTCAGCCATTTCCATATCCTCCCGTTTAATGCACGGTCATATCCCAATTGCCAAAGACCCTATCATGCCTTTTCCCGCTTGGGAAGTCCCGGAATGGACCCATAATGAATTTTCCACAGGCAGAGCCCCCGGGCGGGGGC
Organism: Verrucomicrobiota bacterium; assembly: GCA_003451935.1. Lineage (GTDB taxonomy): Bacteria > Verrucomicrobiota > Kiritimatiellia > CAIQIC01 > Lenti-01 > Lenti-01. Next base: position 2,879 of record DMJA01000034.1, read on the forward strand.
GGTTTCCACGCGGGCGGTGCGGAGGCGGCTATCGAGCAAGGCCGGGGTTTCGTCCGCCGGCATCGCCCCCTGCCCCACCCGGAGCAGGTGGCCGGCCAGGCTGCGCACCATCTTGTAGAGAAATCCATCCCCCAGCGCCGAAACCACCACCAACGGCCCCTGCTTGCGCACCGAAAGCCGCCACAGCGTGCGCACGGTCCCGCCGATTTCCCGGTGGGGATTCGCCGAAAACGACGCAAAATCCCGCGTGCCCTCCAGCATCGCCGCCGCCCGCCGCATCGCGGCCAGATCCAGGGGGGGGCGCACATGGACGGCTTGGAGCCGGTGCAGCGGGCACATGACCGGCGCGTTCCAGATGCAAAACCGGTATTCCTTGCCTTTCGCGTCATAGCGCGCATGGAACGTGGGCCGCGCAAGACGCAGCCCGGTCACCCGCACCGCATCGGGCAGCAGTGCGTTCAGGCCATGCTGCAACCGGCGGGTCTCCCACGGAAGCTTCAAATCGAAATGCGCCACCTGCGCCCGCGCATGGACCCCCGTATCCG
>DMJA01000267.1 GCA_003451935.1 Verrucomicrobiota bacterium
CGCCGCCGACCTGCGCGACTACGGAGTGGGCGCCCAAATGCTCCTCGACCTCGGCATCACCCGCCTGCGACTCTTGACCAACAACCCCCGCAAGGTGGTCGGCATCCAAGGCTACGGCATCGAAATCGTGGAGCGCGTGCCCATCTCGTTCCCCCCCACCCTCCACAACGAAAAATATCTGAAAACCAAAAAAGAAAAACTGGGCCATCTCATTTGACCCGGAAAGGACAGCATGAACTGCAAGGAATATAGCGGACAACTCGACGCCAAGGGGCTGCGCTTCGGCATCGTGGTCAGCCGGCACAACGACCTTTTCACGGGCCAGCTATTGAAGGGCGCCCTCGACTGCCTGGCGCGCCACGGCGCGGACGAAAAGGATGTAGCCATTGTCTGGGTGCCCGGCGCCTACGAGCAGCCCCTCGCCCTCAAGAAGCTCGCCCAGGTTGGAAAATGCCATGCCTTGATCGCCCTGGGCGCCGTCATCCAAGGGGCCACCTCCCATGCCGGCCTCATCAACGCCCAGGTGGCGCGCGCCTTGACGCAAATCAGCCTCGACAGCGGCATCCCCGTGGTGGACGGCATCGTTGCCGCCGAAAATCTCGACCAAGCCATTGAACGGTGCGGCAGCAAGGCCGGCAACCAAGGATGGAACGCCGCCCAGACCGCCATCGAAATGGCGTCGCTGATGCAAATCCTGAAGTGAACGGCCATGGGAACCCGCCACGAGGCCCGCGAATGGGCATTGCAATTCCTCTTCCAGTCCGAGTTCAACCGGGCCGAATCCATCGACGAGGGATTCAAGCTCTTCTGGGAGCACCGGGATGAAGAGGTCCCTGCCCCCCCCGCGGCGGGCATGGCGGCCCCGGCCTCCCCCGAAACGGGCGCCCGGGGATCCCGGGTGCAAGCCAAAGCGCGGATGTTTGCCGAGGAACTGGCTCGCGGGGTCATCGCCCACCATCAGGAAATCGACCCGCTCATCGCCCAATACGCCGAGAACTGGGAGATTGAACGCATGGGCGCGGTGGACCGCAACGCCATGCGCATCGCCGTGTTCGAAATGCTCTACCGCAATGACATCCCCCCGGTCGTTTCCATCAACGAAGCCGTCGATTTGGCCAAGGCGTACAGCTCCATCGAGTCCGGCAAGTTCGTCAACGGCATCCTGGACCGCATCCGCAAGGGCTTGGACCGCCCCGCGCGCGATCCTAACGCCCCGCCAGCCCCCATCGACGGGAAATAGGTCCGGAAATGGGCTCCTGGTTCCAAAGCCTGCGCAAGACTCGCGAACGCTTTGCTGACGCGCTGAAAGGGGCTTTCGCCTCTCCGGTACCGGACGAAACCACGGCCGAAGCCCTCGCCGATCTGCTCATCACCGCGGATGTGCCCCTGCGGCTGGTGCAGATGCTGTCCATCGAACTGGAGAAATCCGCCTCGCGCAAGGAATCCCTGACGGCGACATTCCGGCGGGTCTTGATCAACGCCCTCGGCCAGAATCCCCCGCTGGATTGGACCGCAATGCCCTCGCCGACCGTCGCGCTGCTGGTCGGCATCAATGGGTCCGGCAAAACCACGACCGCCGCCAAGCTGGCCCGCATGGCCCTGCTCGCAGGCCGCAAGCCGCTGCTCGGCGCAACCGACACTTTCCGCGCCGCCGGCTCGCACCAGCTCAAGCTGTGGGCCGATAAAATTGGATGCGAATCCGTCGTCGGCGCCACCGGCGGCGATGCCGCCGCCGTCGCCTACGATGCCATCGACGCGGCCTTGGCCCGCGGATGCGACATCGTCCTCGTGGATACCGCCGGGCGAATGCACACGAAGGAACCGCTGATGCGCGAGCTCCAAAAGGTGCGGGCCGCGATGGACAAGCGCCTACCCGGCGCCCCCCACCACACCTGGGTCGTGCTGGATGCCATGCTCGGACAGAATGCCGTGATCCAGGCGCGCCAATTCCACGAAATGACGCCTCTCACCGGGGCCATCGTCACCAAGCTCGACGGCAGCTCCAAGGCTGGATTCCTTTTTGCCGTCCGCCAGGAGCTGGATCTGCCCATCCTCTATGCCGGCCTCGGCGAGGGCATGGATGACCTCGCCCCCTTCGATGCAGCCGCTTTTGTCGATGCCCTGCTGGACTTGGACGAGTCGAAATGAACCGCTTTTCGGAATCCGACCTGAACTGGATGCGCCAAGCCTTGGCGCTCGCCCGCCGTGCGGAGGGGATGACGCGCCCTAATCCACCCGTGGGCGCGATGGTGGTGAAAAACGGAAAGAAAATTGGCCAGGGCTGGCACAAGAAGGCGGGCGGACCCCACGCCGAAGTTTTTGCGCTTCGGCAGGCAGGGACAAATGCGAAAGGCGCAACGCTGTACGTGACCTTGGAACCATGCTCCACCTTCGGGCGCACCCCCCCCTGCACCGAAGCAGTGATCCGGGCGGGCATTGCGCGCGTCGTGGTGGGCGCGACCGACCCCAACCCCCGGCACGCCGGGCGGGGCCTGCGCCTGTTGCGCAAAGCGGGCATCCAGGTCGATGCGGGAGCCTGCGCCGGAGAAGCCGCCGATCTCATCGCACCCTTTGCCTGCCACATGCTACGGCAGCGCCCCTTTTTCACCTTGAAGCTCGGCCTCTCGCTCGACGGCCGCATCGCGGACCACACCCATTCCTCGCGCTGGATCACCGGCCCCGAAGCCCGCGCAGAAGTCCAAGCCG
>DMJA01000118.1 GCA_003451935.1 Verrucomicrobiota bacterium
CGCCCACATAGCCGGCCTCGGTGATGGTCGTCGCGTCGGAAATGCTGAAGGGCACGTCGAGGATGCGCGCGAGGGTGCGCGCCAGCAGCGTCTTACCGCTGCCCGTCGGCCCGAGCATCAGGATGTTGCTCTTGTCGATTTCCACCCCGTCGGCGTCCTTCTGGCCCTCCAGGCGCGATTTCACGCGCTTGTAGTGGTTGTGGACGGCGACGGCCAGCACCTTCTTCACGCGTTCCTGGCCCACCACGAATTCATCGAGCCGCGCCTTGATTTCGTGCGGCCGGGGCACCTGCAGGCGCGCAGAAACCGGCGGCACCCCGCCCGCGCGCCCGGCTTCCGGACGCTTGACCATCGTGCTGCAAATATCCACGCACTCGTCGCAGATATTCAATCCGTCGGGCCCCGCGATGAGGGTCTTCACGGCGCCGCGCGGCCGACCGCAGAACGAGCAGGACGCCTCGGGAGGTGTCGGTTTCTTGCCGGCCATGGCCTTACGCCTTCGACGGGGCCGCGCCCAGCACGTCATCCACCAGGCCGTACTTCGCGGCCTCCTCGGCCGACATGAAGAAGTCGCGGTCCGTGTCCTTTTCGATGGTCTTGAGGGGCTTGCCGGTATGCTTGGCCAGAATGCCGTTGAGGTAGTCCTTCAGGCGCAGGATCTCCTGGGCCTGGATGTGGATGTCGCTCGCCGTCCCCTGCGTACCGCCCCAAGGCTGGTGGATCATGATGCGCGCGCCGGGCAGCGCATGGCGCTTGCCCTTGGAGCCCGCCGCCAGCAGCACGGCCCCCATGCTCGCCGCCTGGCCGATGCAATAGGTCACCACGTCGCACTTCAAAAACTGCATGGTGTCGTAGATCGCCNNCCCCGCCGTCACCGATCCGCCCGGCGAATTGACATAGACGCTCACGTCCTTGGTCGCGTCCTCGCTCTGCAGGAACAGGAGCTGCGCCACCACCAGGTTGGCCAAATCGTCGGTGATTTCGGAGCCGATGAACACGATCCGCTCCTTCAGCAGGCGCGAATAGATGTCATAGGACCGCTCGCCGCGGCCCGTCTGCTCCACCACGATCGGGATCAGATAGGACTTTTCTTCGCTTTTGTGGCTCATGGTCGCTCCCCTCATTTCTTCGCCGCCTCGGCACCTTCGCCGGTCAACTTCGCGTGCCCCATCAGGGCGTCGATCGTCTTCGTGGTCAGCAGGTCGGCGCGCAGGCCCTTGCGGACTTCGCCCTCCTTGAGCTTCATCTGCTGCAGCCATTCCTTCACGGACTTCGCGCCCGAGCGCAGGGCCTGCTGGGCCATCAGCGCCGACACCTCGGCGTCGGCCACCTCGATCTTCTCCTCGCGCGCGATGCGCTTCAGCAGATAGCGCAGCTTCAGGCGATCCTTCGCCGCCGTCTTGGCCGACTCGGAAATCTTGCCGATGTTGTCGCGGATCTCCTGCTCGGGCACGCCGCGGCGGGTGTTCTCCTCGACCATCTCATAGACGATGCGGTGCGACTCGTCGTGGGCCTCGCTCTCCGGCACGTCCAGCGTCGCGTTCTTCATCAGGGCGTCGATCAACTGGTTGCGGCGGCGCGCATGCTCGTGCCGCTCCGCCTCGCCCTGCAGCATCCGCTTGAACGTCTCGCGCAGTTCGGCCTCGTCCTTCACGCCGACGGACTTGAAAAACTCCTCGTCCAGCGCGGCCTTGGTCTTCGCGCGGATTTTTTTGACCGTCGCCTGGAACAGGCCCGTCTTGCCGCGCAGCTCCTCGATCGGGGCCTGTGCGTCGAACGCCACGGAGATGTCCTTCGAAGCGCCGACCTTCAGGCCGACCAGCGCCGGGCCGAAGCCCGGCAGGAAGGAATACTCCTCGTTCGCGATCACCCAGAAATCGGTCCCGGCGGCCAGCCCCTTGGCCTTCTCGGACACTTCGGCCATGGGCTTGCCGTCGACCGTCGCCGTATAGTCCACGGCCACCATGTCGCCCGCCTGCACCGGGCGATCCTCCTTCAGATCCTCGTATTTTCCGGTGTTCTCGCGGTAGTGGTCCACGGCCTGCCCCACCGCATCCTCCGTGATGTCGACTTTCTTGGTCTCCACCTCGATGCCCTTGTAGGCCGGCAATTCGAACTCCGGCTCCACATCCACCGTGAGGGAAAACGAGAACGGCTGCCCCGCCTTGAGTTCGGACTTCTTTAAATCATATTCGGCGACGGTCTCCAGCTTGTGCTCCTTCATCGCCTGCTGGAAGCCCCGGGCCAGCAGATGGTCGTAGAGGCCCTCAAGGATCTTCTTGTCATACATGCGGCGGATCATTTCGACCGGCGCCTTGCCCGGACGGAAGCCCTTTACGCTGCCATGCTTGGCGAACATCGCCAGCGACTCGTCATATTCCTTTTGGATCTCCTCCGCGGAGAACTCGACGTTGACCTGCTTTTGGCACGGCCCGGTATTTTCAACAGTGACCTTCATGGGGATCGGGTTCCTTTCAATAAAAATCGACGTAAAATAGCGCGCCACCATACCCCCGTCCCCTCCCCGCGTCAAGCCGCCCGGACCCAGGACATTCCCCGGTTTTTCTG
>DMJA01000244.1 GCA_003451935.1 Verrucomicrobiota bacterium
TCCCCAGTATTACAAGGACATCGAGCCGGTGCTGAAGGTGCTGCGCCGCGATCCCGGCGCCACGGTGCGGGTGGAAGGCCACGCGGACAAGCGCAAGCGCTCGACCCGCGAATACAACCAGCGCCTGAGCGAGCGGCGCGCGCAGGCCGTCGCGGATTATCTGCTGCAGAACAGCGGCATCAGCCCCGACCGGATGACCGCGGCGGGCTATGGGTTCGACCGGCCGATCGCGCCGAACGACACCGAAGAGAACATGCAGCGCAACCGCCGCACGGATATCTACATCCGCAAGAGCGGCGCACAGTAAGCCTTCCATGCCGGAAGAGGCTTCCTCTTTGCCCTCCTGCGCCACGGTGGTGGCGTTGGAGGGCAAAACCATTTATATCGTCGGCACGGCCCATGTGTCGGCGCAAAGCGTGCAGGACGTGCGCGACACGGTGGCCGCGGTCCGGCCCGACACCATCGCCATCGAGCTGTGCGCCCCGCGCTACCAGGGGATGGTGAAAAAGGCCGCCTGGCAGCAGACCAACCTTTTCCAGGTGATCCGGCAGGGCAAGGCGACCTTCCTGCTGGCGCAACTGGCGATGCAGTCGTTCTACCGCCGCCTCGGCAAGCATCTCGAGGTGGAGCCCGGGGCGGAAATGCTGGCCGGCGCCTCCTGCGCGGAGGAAACGGGCGCGCGGTTGGAGCTGATCGACCGGCGGATCGACATCACCCTCAAGCGCGTGTGGCGGCATCTGGGGTTGTGGCCTCGGTTGAAGCTGTTCGGGGTGATGGCGGAGGCCCTGCTCCGTTCGGATGAAATCGAGGAGAAAGACATTGAGGCGCTCAAGAAGCAAGACCAGCTCGAGGCGCTGATGGGCGAGATGGGGCAGGCCTTCCCGGAGATCAAGAAGCGGCTGATCGACGAGCGCGACGTCTATCTGGCCCAGAAATTGCGCGACGCCCCCGGCGAACGCATCGTGGCGGTGGTGGGGGCCGGGCATGTGCCGGGCATGCTGAAGGCGATCCGGGAATCGCGGCCGCTGGCCGATCTGGAGAGCCTGCCGCCGCTTTCCAGATGGTCGAAGATCTGGCCGTGGCTGATTCCGGCCGGCGTGCTGGCGCTGATGGCCTGGGGATTCATCCAGGGCGGAGCGGAGCGCGGCGTGGATTCGATCGCCATCTGGGTTGGCGTGACCGGTACGCTGGGGGCGCTGGGGGCGGTGGCGGCGTGGGCCCATCCGCTGGCGGTGCTGTCCGCCTTTTTGGCGGCGCCCATCACAACCCTGCATCCCGCCCTTGCCGCGGGCTGGTTCGCAGGGCTGGTCCAGGCGTGGATCCGTCCGCCCTCGGTGGCCGATTTCGAATCGCTGCCGCAGGCGTTGGAAAGCGTCCGGGGGTTCGTCCGGAATCCCGTGGTGCGCATCCTGCTGGTGGTGGTGACGACCAACATCGGCGCCAGCATCGGCACCTTTGTGGCCATCCCCTGGATCGCCTCTCGCTGATCAGCGCGCGAGCGAACGGACGAGGGCGAAGAAACGGTCCTCGTAGTCCTTGAACTTGCCGAGGCGGTTCAGGAGGCTGGCCAGCGGGGCCAGCTGGGTCCGGTTGTTGGCCGCCAGCCGGAAGGCGTGCTCGATTTCGTGCCGCGAGCCGTCGGGGTCGGCCCGGAGATCGCGTGCGTTGCCGGGGGCGGACCGGCGGACCACCTCGAAAAGCAGTTTGAGCAGGCAGACCTCCCACGGCTCGTCCACGCCCCGCACGAGGGCGGCGAGGGGGTCCTCCCTGGATTTCAGATCGGCGCGCACCCGATCCAGCACATTCTCCAGGGAATCATGGACGATGGATTCGGTGACGGTTTCGTGGCGGATCCGGAAGCCGTATTTCAAGACGACCAGATCGGATTCGTGTTCGCGGAGCCACTGGATGAAGTCGTCGGCGTGCGGGGTCTGGAAGCCTTCGAGGGGCGATTCGGAGAGCGCCTGGGGGGTGAGGATTTCGGGCCGGAAGGATTGGATGCGCCCTTCGCGGATGCGCACCTGGCCGACGGAATCCATCAGTTCGGTGACGAGCCGGTAGTTGATCGACGTGGAGCCGAAGGTCTCCAGGCGCCCGCGCGGCAGTTCCAACACCTCGGTGTTGTTGACCGCGTACCAGAAATCGAACTCTTTCGGGGGCTGGGACATCTTGCGGGAAAACTACGTCATCGTTTGGCCGAACGCAAGCCCCGCCGTTTTCCGGAAAAGCACTCCATCCTCCAGCTATAGCCGTGGTATTGCTTAATCCGGGGGGTACGATTGTCTGTCCCCATCCGTCGTTGCCCCATGCCGACAATGTTCCATCCGGCTTGATGCCAGGACGATGCGATACTCCGGTGGCAATTTCTGTCAGGTTATTCATATCTGATGGCACCGTCTCTATTCGCGATGGGCATATGGAACGTGATAGGGCTCGCCAGTGGCGAGGATGATTTTGTAAGGTTTTTCCGATGAAAGGCCGGAAAACGTTGAAGGGCGAAAAGTCCAAGTCGGGAAAACGGGCGGCGCAGGCGCGCCCGGCTGCGGCGCGCGGGAAGCGGACCGGCTTGGATCCAACGGAAAGCGCGGAAAGACTGCGCTTCGAGACGCTGCTGACCGAGCTTTCGGCGCGGTTCATCAAGTTGCCGGCGGACCGGGTGGATGCGGAGATCGAGGACGCCCAGCGCCGCGTTTGCGAATGCACCGGGCTGGATGCGGCCGTGCTTTTGCAGCGGGACGGCGATGCGCCAGGGCTCTTCTCGCTGACCCATCACTACCGGCGCGTAGAGGGGCCCCCGATCACCCGGCAGTTGCAAGCCGTCGAGGCCTTTCCTTGGAGTCTCCACGAAGTGCAGGCGGGCCGGTCCGCTCTCTTCTCTTCCTTGGCCGAGGTTCCGGAAGGCGCCGAACGCGACCGGGAGTCGTTTCTCTGTTTGGGCGTCCTAAACGCGTTGGTCTTGCCGCTGTCCGTGGGCGGCGGCGCGCCGTTCGGGGCGATCACCTTCCACGACATGGTCGCGCCGCGCGCATGGTCGGACGCGCTGGTCCAGCGCCTTGAATTGGTCGCGCAGATTTTCGCCAACACGCTGGCCCGCAAGCGATACGAACAGAGGTTTTGGGAAGGCGAGGAACAGTTCCAACTGGCAATGGAGGCCGCCGGCGCTGCCCCGTGGGTGTTCAACGCCGAGAAGTCCCTTTTTTGGGTGGGCAACCAAGGGCTGGAGATATTCGGCCTGCCCCTCGGCAACAGCTTGGAATTCAGCCAGTTCATGGGCCGGGTGCATCCGGAAGACCGTCCGAAGATTCGGCGCACGATCGAAATAGCCCTCCAATCGCAGGAATTGATGGTGGTCGAGTACCGCATTGTGCGGCCGGACGGGCAGGTGCGCTGGCTGCTTTCCCGGGGGCGCGCCTCCGCACAGGAAGCCGGAGGAAAACCCCGCCTCATGGGCGTCACCACCGACATCACCGCCCGCAAAGAGGGGGAAAAAGCGTTGCGCGAGAGCGGGACGCGGATGGCGGCGGCGCTGGACGTCGCCGAACTGGGATTCTACGAGTTGATCAACGATGTTCGCGTGGACTTTTTGGACCGCCGGGCGCGCGAGATTCTCGGGGCGTCGGAGGCCGACGAGCAGGCCGGCCGGATCCTCGAATTCTGGTGGGCGCACGTCCATGCGGAAGACCGTCCGTGGGTGATGGAGGTGCAGCGGTTGATGGAAGAAGCCGGGCGGGACCGGATGACGGTGGATTACCGGTTTCTGCATCCGGCCCGCGGCGTCATCCATATCCATCACTTGGTCCACGTGATCGAGCGCGATGCCGCCGGCCTCGCGGTGCGGACGATCGGCGTCCTGCAGGACGTCACCGAGCGGAAGCAAAAAGAGGAAGACCTGCGCGCCAAGCAAGGCCATCTCGCCTCGGCGATCGAAGCCGCGGGACTGGGGTTCTACGAGATGGGGGAACATGGCCGGACCCACGTGACGGACGACCATTTGCGGGGGCTGATCGGCATCTCCGGAGAAATAGATGAAACGCGCGTGCGGGACTTCTGGCTGGCGCATATTCATCCCGAGGATCTTCCGCGCGTGCGGCAGGCGAGCGGGGACCTTCTGGAAGGCAAGGTCGACCGGGTGGCGGCGGAATATCGCTATCGGCATCCGACGCGGGGGGAGATTTGGTTCCACCAGCTGTCGCGCGTGCTCGCGCGCGATGCGTCCGGCCGGGCGGTGCGCACGGTGGGGGTCATCCAGGACATCACCGAACGCAAGGCGGCGGAGCTGGAAGCCCGGCGCGTCCAGAACGAACTGGCCCATGCCACGCGCATGTCGGTCCTCGGCGAACTGGCGGCCTCGATGGCGCACGAATTGAACCAGCCGCTGGCGGCGATCTTGAGCAATGCGCAGGCCGCGCGCCGGTTCCTCGCCGCGCCGGAACCGGATTTAAAGGAGATCCGGGAAATCCTGGACGACATCGTTCGCGACGACAAGCGCGCGGGCGACGTCATCCATCATATGCGCGCCATGGTGCAGAAGAAGGGCGCCGTGGCGGCCGAGCCACTCGACTTCAACGGGCTGGTGCGCGACACGACGAAGCTGGTGCACAGCGAGATGGTCGGGCGGAACGTCGGTTTGGAATTGGTCCTGGCCTCCGGGCTTCCGGCCGTCTTGGCGGGCCGGGTCGAAATGCAGCAGGTGCTGCTTAATCTCATGGTCAACGCCATGGACGCGATGCGGGACCAGCCCGCCGAGCGGCGCCAGTTGCGGATCCAAACTTCGGCCGCGGAGGGCTGGGTGCGCGTGGCCCTGCGCGATTACGGCCACGGCATTCCCGAGCCTGCGATGGCGGACATCTTTCGCCCCTTCTTCACCACCAAAACCCATGGACTGGGCATGGGGCTGTCCATTTCCCGATCCATGGTGGAAGCCCACGGCGGCAAGCTATGGGCGGAGAATGCCCCCGATGGGGGGGCGGTCTTCTGGATCGAAATGCCGGCGCAGCCGGCAGGGTCTTCGATATGAATGCGGAAAATGCCATGGTTCACATCGTCGATGACGATGCGTCGTTCCGGAAAAGCCTGTTGCGGCTGCTCAAGGCGCATGGGCTCGCCGCCCAGGCGTACGATTCCGCGTTGGATTTCCTGAAAAGCGGGCTGGCGGCGCGCGCCGGATGCATCGTGCTGGATGTCCGCATGCCGGGCTTAAGCGGGTTGGACCTGCAAGAAGAACTGGCCAAGGCGGAATGCGCGATGCCGGTGGTTTTCCTCACGGGCCACGGGGACATCCCGATGAGCGTCCAGGCGATGAAAAAGGGCGCGGTGGATTTCCTGACCAAGCCGGTGGATGAAAATATCCTGCTGGCGGCAATCCGTAATGCATTGGAGCAAAATGCATTGCGTTTCCGTGAACGCAAGGAAATCGAGGCGATTCGGGCACGGATCCGTACGCTGACGGAGCGCGAGTTTGAAGTCATGCGCCATGTCATTGCCGGGGAATTGAATAAGCAGATCGGCGACCGCCTGGGAGTGGTCGAAAAGACCATCAAGGTGCATCGCGCCCGCGTGATGGAAAAAATGGGCGTGCCGTCGGTGGCGGAGTTGGTCCGCCTCTGTGCGCTCGCCGGGATCGAGCCGGTGGAGAAGAAGTAAGAAGAGAGGGACGAGGGGCGGGGGGCGAGGGGGGAGCCTTCGACCCTCGACCCTCGTCCCTCTCACC
>DMJA01000253.1 GCA_003451935.1 Verrucomicrobiota bacterium
GAATTTTTCCACACAATGGAAAAAGGTTTCGAGGTTTTTCCACACAATGGAAAACAGCCGAGTGCCGAGCCCGAGCCGGAGAGGCGACGGGCGAACGCGAGGTCTGTAGCGAAGCGCCTTGCGCTTCGAGCGAGCGAGGCTCTGCGAGCGGAGCGGCAAAAGGTTTCCACACTGTGGAAAAACTCTGCTCACGCGTTCTCGCGCGGCTGGTTCCGCTTCTGGTCCCAGTACGGCGACATGTTGCGCAAGTTCGCCACCACCTTCGGGAACACCTCCGCGATGCGCCTGACCTCCGCCTCCGTGGTGTAGGCGCTGAAGCTCAGCCGGACGGACCCGTGCATCGCCGTGAACGGCACGTTCATCGCCCGCAGCACGTGGCTCGGCTCCAGCGACCCGCTCGAGCACGCGCTGCCCGTGCTCGCGCAGATGCCGTAGCCGTTCAGCTCGTAGAGGATGCTCTCCCCCTCGATGAAATGGCACGCCATGTTCAGCGTGTTCGGCGTGCGCTCCACCCCGCGCCCGTTGACCTCGACGTGCGGAACCGTCCTCAAAATCTCCCCCTCCAGCCAATCCCGCAACTTCCCGATCCGCCCCATGTCCGCCGCATGCTCCTTCGCCAGCTCGCACGCCTGCGCCAGGCCGACGATGTACGGCACGTTTTCGGTGCCGCCCCGCCGGCCGCTTTCCTGGTGCCCGCCCAGCAGGTACGGACGCAGCCGCGTCCCGCGCCGGATGAACAGCGCGCCCACGCCCTTCGGCGCATGCATCTTGTGGCCCGAAAACGACAGCAGGTCCACGTGCTTCAGCTCGCCGGCCAGATCGATCGGCAGCTTCCCCGCCGTTTGGGTCGCGTCCGTGTGGAAGACGATGCCCGCATCCGTCTCCTTCGCGATGCGCGCCCACTCGCCCACGGGCCAGACCACGCCCGTCTCGTTGTTCGCGTGCATCAGGCTCACCAGCAGGGTGTCCGGCCGCAGCGCCCGAACGTAGTCCGCCGTCGCGATCTGGCCCTGCCGGTCCACCGGCAGGATCGTCAGCTCGTAGCCGCGCCGCTGCATCTCGCGGCAGACCTCCAGCACCGCCGGATGCTCCACCGCGCTGGTCAGGATGTGCTTGCGCGCCGGATTCGCCGCCGCCGCGCCGAAGATCGCCGTGTTGTTGCTTTCCGTCGCGCACGACGTGAACAGCACCTCCGAGGGCTCCGCTCCGCCGAGGAATTCCGCCACGGTCTTGCGCGCGGCCTTGAGCGCCCCGGCCACCTTCAGCGCCGGCTCGTACATCGAGCTCGGATTGAAGAATTCCGGTCCGAAATATGGCTGCATTGCCGCGGCCACTTCCGGGGCCACCGGCGTCGTCGCGTTGTTGTCGGCAAAAATCAGTTGGGGATGGCTCATGGCGCGCCTTTTCGCGTCAGACCGGGACCACGCGGATCCGCTCGTCCACCTGGTCCTTCAACGTACGCTCCACGATCAGCTGCAGCGTGCGCGACGCCCCCATGCAGCCCGCGCACATGCCCCGCAGGGCGCAATAGACCGTCCAGCCCTTGATGTCCACCAGCTCGATGTCGCCCCCGTCGCCTTTCAGCACGGGCCGGACCGTCTCGTCGATCACCTTCTCGATTTTGCGGAAGAGCTGGAACTGCGAAAGGCCCGTGTCCGCAACCGGTTCCGCGGCCACCGTCGTCGGCGCCGGCTCGCCCGTGCCCCACGTTTCGTTCAGGATGTCCTGCAAACCGCCCGGGGCGTAGCGGCAGGCCCCGCACATGCCGCCGGCCTTCAGCGCCGAGATGATGTCCTCGATCGTCCGCAGGTTCAGTTCCTTGATCTTCCGGCGCAGGTAGGGCTCGGTGACGCCAAAGCACTTGCACACGATGCGTCCGTCGTCCTCCGCGGTTTCGCCCGTCAGCTTCACGCCGTGCGCCGCCAAATCCACGCCGCGCTTCTTCGCCCAGTCCACGACCGCGGCCTCCAACGCTTCCGCGCCCATCACCGAGCAATGGATCTTCTGCTGCGGCAGACCCTCGAGGAAATCCACAATGTCCTGGTTGCGGATCTTCAGCGCCTCGATCGGCGTCAGGTTGTGCCCTTCGATCAATGCGCACAGCGCCTCCGACGCCGCGATGGCCGACGTGCAGCCGAACGTCAGGTATTTCGCTTCGGTGATGATGTCCTTCAGCGGATCCTCGTTCTTCTTCACCCGGAACGTGAACTTCAGCGCGTCGCCGCACACGATCGAGCCGTGCTGCCCCACGCCGTCGGCGTTCTCGATCTCGCCCAGATGCGTGCCGGGCTTGCCCTGCACCGCATCCATGAAGATCCGCTTCGTCTTTTCGCTATATTCCCAAGCCATGTAACACCTTCTTCCAATCCGGAAAAGATACGCCCATCCGGCAATATTTCAAATTTTACCCCTGATCCTGCAACCGCCGGCCGTGGCGCAGGATCTTCCAGCCCTTCGTGAACAGGCGCCGGAAGAAGGGCGGGCAGTCGCCCACGTGGCTGACGACCAGCGCCCGGTTCACGTAGCGAAAGTCGCATTTCGCGCTCATTCGTTTCCATAAATCGTAGTCGTCGAAATAATCTTTCGGATCCCAGCCGCCGACTTCCTCGATCAGCGATTTCTTGTGCACCACGTTCGCCGTGTTGATGAAATTGTACCGCAGCAGTTTTTTCC
>DMJA01000293.1 GCA_003451935.1 Verrucomicrobiota bacterium
GGATAGGCGATGGAGGACATTCTATTTTCCTTTGTGCGAGAGGAAGTGCTGGTAGCCGCCGGGACGGAGGGGAACGGAGGTGCCATCGGGAAGTTGAAGGATGCGTTTTGCGGGAGGGGCAAGGATTTCGCCGATGCGGGTGGCGGGGAGGGACGGAAATTCCTTTTTCCAAGCGGATTCGAAGCGGGCGCGGTTCCGGGGGGCGATGGTGAAGAGCAGTTCGAAGTCCTCGCCATCGCAGAGGGCATGATGGAGGGGGTGCTGGGTTTTGCGCGCGGCGCTGGAGAGGGGGAGGACGGCGGCATCGAGGCGGACGCCGCGCTTCGAGGCATCGAGGAGGCGCGGAAGATCGGCGGCGAGGCCGTCGGAGAGGTCCATCATCGAGGTTGCAAATTTTTTGCTGGCGAGGAATTGGCCGGCCTCGAGGCGGGGTTCGAAGAGAAGATGGTGGCGGCAACCGGGCAGATAGGCGGCGCCGAGGGCGCCGGTGACGTAGACAAGGTCGCTGGCGCGCGCGCCGGAGCGGAGAACGGCGGTGCCGCGCGGGATGCGGCCTACGCCGGTAATGTGCAGTTCGAGGGTGTCGCCCTCGGCGGTGTCGCCGCCGAGGATGCCAAGATTCCATTTTTTCGCGGCGGCGGCCATGCCATCGTAAAGGCCGCGGATGCGGGAGAGGGGCGTGGAGGAGGGCGCGACGAGATCAACGAGGATCCAGAGAGGAGTCCCGCCCATGGCGGCGATGTCGGAAACGGCGCGGGCGATGGCCTTGCGTCCCACGAGGCGCGCGGGAGTTCCCGGAAGGAAGTGGCGGCGCTCGATGACGGGATCGGTGGTGAACAGCCAGTCGTCGGCCGAGCCGGGCACGCGGACGACGGCGCAATCGTCGCCGGGTCCGACGATCGTGTCGGCACGTTGCGGAAGCAGCGGGAGGATGCCGCGCAGGAGGCCGTTTTCGCCGATGTCGCGCAGGGTCTTCATGGCACCTGTTTCACCCACGGGGCAAGCCCGTGGGGGTCTGGGCGGTCCAGCGGGCGTAGATGGAGAGGGGGAGGAGGCGGCCGGGGGCGGAGGAATGGGGCAGGGCGAGTTCGCCAACTTCGATCTGGCCGCCGTAGGGCTTCATGAGGTCGGCGACGAGGTTGTGGAGCATGAGGGAGGAGGCTTCGATGTTGTAGGTGGTGAGGAGGAGGAGGCGAGGCGTTTCGCTGAAGGCCTCGCGGCAGAGCTCGAGCAGTTCGGGAAGCTGGCGTTCGACCTTCCAGACGTTGCCGTCGGGGCCGCGGCCGAAGGCGGGGGGATCGAGCAGGATGCCGTCGTAGCGGGAGCCGCGCTTGATTTCGCGGCGGACGTATTTGACGGCGTCCTCGACGATCCAGCGGATGGGCTTGTCGTCGAGGCCGGAAGCGGTTTGGTTTTCGCGGGCCCAGGCGGTGGCGGGCTTGGAGGCGTCCACGTGGGTGGGAATCCATCCGGCGGCGGCGGCGACGAGAGTGGCCGCGCCGGTATAGCCGAAAAGGTTGAGCAAGCGCGCGCCGGGAGCGGCGGATTGCTGGATGGCCTGCCAGTGGGGGGATTGCTCGGGAAAGACGCCGAGATGCTTGCTGGTATCGGAGATGCGGGCAAGGAAGGTCAGGTGGCCGAAGCGGAGTTTCCATTCGCGGGGGCAGCCGGGGCGCAATTCCCAGCCGGCGTCTTCGTCGTGGACGGCTTGGGCCTTGTCCCATTCGGCGGCTGGAAGGTTCGGCTCCCACCACGCCTTGGGTTCGCCGCGGATGACGGTGACGGGGCCGAAGCGCTCGAGCTTGCAGCGGCGGCCCGAGTCGATGAGCTCGTAGTCGGGGAAGCCGCCGAGGGCGGTGCGGATGGCGGGGGCCTCAGGCATCTGCCGGCTCGTCGGAGGCGTCGCGGGAGGGTCGGCAAATGCCGCGCTTGGCGTGGTCGAGGAATTCGGCGAATTCGGCGGCAAAGGGGTTGCCCGTATCGGCGCGGAGGCGTTCCTTGGCCTGGGTGAGGTTGAGGCCGGAACGATAGACGAGGTTGAAGGCCTGCTTGATCTGGGCGCGCTGGGCGGCGTCGAAGCCGGCGCGGCGCAGGCCAACGAGGTTGAGGCCGGCGAGGCGGCTGTTCTGGGCGCTGGCGGTGCTGCAGAAGGGGGGGAGATCCTTGCTGATCATGCAGCAGGCGGCGACCATGGCGAGGCGGCCAACGTGGCAGAACTGGTGGACGCCGGTGCCGCCGCCGATGAACGCGCGTTCGCCGACGCTGACGTAGCCGGCAAGCAGCGCGCCGTTGGCCATGACGACGTGGTCGCCGACCTCGGTGTTGTGGGCGGCGTGCGAGTTGGCCATCATATAGACGTGGTTGCCGATGCGGGTGGTGGTGCCGGGCTTGGTGCCCCGGTGGATGGTGACGCCTTCGCGGAAGGTGCAATCATCGCCGACGACGACGAAGGACGGTTCGTCCTTGAAGGAGAGGTCCTGGGGCAGGTCGCCGATGACGGCGCCGGAGTGGACCTTGCAGCGGGCGCCGAGGGTGGTGTGGTCCAGCACGACGGCGTGGGGGGCGAGGACGCATCCATCGCCGAGGCGGGCAGTGGCGGCGACACAGGCGTAGGGGCCGATCTGGACATCGCCGCCGAGTTGGGCGCCGGGTTCGAGGATGGCGGTGGGATGGATCATGGGGCGGTTCTCCGTGAAATTTCGGGCCAGCATAGCGCAGGACGCGGGCAGGCGGCAATGCGAACGTTTACAGGCGGGCGGGAATGGGGTATGAACCTCCCGTGCAGGCGGGCGCCTGCAGCCTAAGGAGCGGACCATGATACGCATGCTGGTGGTGGTGCAGACGGCGATGTCGCTGGGGGTGGGCGAGCAGGTGTTCCTGACGGGGGCGCCAGACGAACTGGGCGGCTGGAATCCCGCCGCCGTTCCGATGACGCGAACGGACGACAATTCCTGGGAAGTGGTGTTGTCGCTGCGGACGGCGGCCCCGGTCGAGTTCAAGGTGACGCGCGGCTCGTGGGCGACCGAGGAGGTGGATGCGGCGGGG
>DMJA01000041.1 GCA_003451935.1 Verrucomicrobiota bacterium
ACCCGACACAGCCACTCCCGGAGAACGCGTCCAGGAAAGACCTGAACTTCAAAGAAGAGATATGTTTAAGGATGAATGGCAAGAGACGCTGCTTGCTCCCCATATATTTTGTCTCGGGAAATTCATGGGTGGCCGTCGAAGAACCCTTACTAAGGGATAGATTCTTACTGCATGCATTAGTGATTACGAGCTCGGAGACATTTCCTCTCCCGCCGGGCTTGCAGTTAATAAATCTGGGTGCTGAAACAATTGAAATGGGGAAGCCAGAATATATCTCTCGAGTGCGCGGATGATCGGAATTAGATAGCACAACGTAGCAGCCTTTTGCGTCGAGCTCGCGAAACACTTGCGATAATTCAACCTGGTCTGCTTCGCGGAACTGATCGGCCGTATACCGCTTGAAGTCAGAATATGCGGAAATAGGAAGATATGGGGGATCAAAGTAAATAAAATCGCCGCGACGCGCCATGCTTGTAACCTGCCGAAAATCTTCAGCTTCTAGCTGTGCATCACGGAGGGCGTATGAACACGCCCGTATGTTTTCGTAGTCGTAAAGCGAAGGATTAGCATTTGAACCGACGGGTGTATTGAATTCTCCCCGAGCATTAACCCGCCAGAGCCCGTTAAAGCACGTTTTATTTAGGAAAATAGTTCTTGCAGCGCGGGCGAGATCGTCGGCCAAGTCGTGCTGTTTCCGGATTTCGTAGAAATATGTAGCGCCTTTTGTTTTAAAGGCCTTAGCGTGATAGTCGAGCATGAGCATTAAATCCACAGGCCGGTCGCGTACAATGCGATAGCAGTTGATTAGCTCCTTGTTGCTATCCCGCAGAAAAGCCTTCATCAGTGGAAAGCGATGTTTAAGGTGGAAAAACACAGCTCCACCGCCAAGAAAAGGTTCAAAAAACCGAGTAATTTCTCTCGGGAAGTATTCTTCAAGCTGGCGAAGGGTGCTTGATTTGCCACCTGCCCATTTTAGAAAAGGCTTGGGCTCTACGCGGACCGAATTGGGAGCCTCTGTGAAAAACAACGCCAGTTGTTCGCGAAGCTTGGAGGCTTTGGCGCTACTGAGGTTGATTGGTAGTGTTTGGGGAAACGGGATCTTGCGTTTTATGACATACGTCTTTTCCGGCGTGGATTTACGGCCGGTTCTCCCCTTTGTCGCAGGCTTCGACGAAGATTTATTGGTTTTTGGAGCGGCAGTCATTAATAAGGATCTTTCCTCATCGGGCGTTGATGATCAAGAAAAAGGGGTCAGAAAAGGGGTCAGTCCTATGAAATGATGTTTTCGGTTGATGCATTGTTCATTCGTTCATTGGATGAGAGGATGAGGGTTGCTGGTTGGTTTGGCAAGGCGGGAGGCGAGGACCCCAAGGGCTGAAATGCCTGTTGCTAGAGAGCCGGGGGGGCGGATGTAGGCCGGGGTTGTATCCCCGGCGGGATCGGCGGGAACAGCCCACGCATTGGCGTGGCAAGCCGCCACCCGTAGAAGGGTGGCCTACAAAATCGGAACAGCCCGCCGCGTGGGGCACGCGGCCTACAACGGGGGAGAGCAGCCCGGACGCCTCGGAGAGGCGTCCCTACCTGCTGAATCCTGAAATATAGGGGTCACCCTATAATCTATAAATTTTCATCGGAGGCCCGTCTGCGCCCTAGCCCCTTCACCTTGTGCAATTCTGGATCATCCGCATTCCCATGGTTCATATCATAGACAACCTGTCTCTTTTCCGCAAACTTTGACTCCCACCCGGCCTCCCGCTATCATCCTCCCCCATGTCCGCTATTTCGCCCAAGATTTTCAAGCCCCTTCGCGCCGCCGTCCGCATCCGCCTCCTGCCTTGGTTCGCAAAGAACGCCCGCGACCTGCCCTGGCGCGCCGAGCCGCGCCCGCCCTACGCGGTCTGGATTTCCGAAATCATGCTCCAGCAGACCCGAGTGGACACGGTCATCCCCTACTTCCACCGCTTCCTCGCCCGCTTCCCCGGTCCCGCTGCCCTCGCCGCCGCGCCGCTGCAAGACGTCCTCAAGCTCTGGGAGAACCTCGGCTACTATTCCCGCGCCCGCCAAATCCACAAGGCCGCGAAAATCCTCGTCCGCGACCACGGCGGGCGACTTCCCTCCGATCCCGAGCAACTCGCCACCCTTCCCGGCCTCGGCCCCTACACCACGGCCGCCATCGCCTCCTTCGCCTTCGGCCATCCCCTCGCCGTCCTCGACGGCAACGTGATCCGCGTCTTTGCCCGGCTTCTTGCCCTCCCGGACGATGTAGGACTTTCCGCCACGAAAAAGAAACTCCAGCAGCTCGCCAACGATCTGCTCCTGCGCGACCAGCCAGCCGCCACCAACGAGGCCTGGATGGAGCTCGGCGCACTGATCTGCACCCCGCGCGCGCCGCGCTGCCCCGAATGCCCGATGCGCGGCGTCTGCCGCGCCATCAAATCCAAGACCCCCGAAGCGTTCCCGGTAAAGAAGAAGAAAATGAAAGTGCCCCACAAGGTCGTCGGCGCCGCGGTCATTCTCAACGCGAAGAATCAAATCCTGATTGCCCAGCGAAAGGCCGAGGGCGGCATGCTGGCGGGCCTCTGGGAATTTCCCGGCGGCAAGATCGCCCCCGGCGAAACCATGCCCCAGTGCATCGCCCGCGAATTGAAGGAGGAAATGGGGATCGACATCGAGGTGGGCCCGCACCTCGTCACCGTACCCCACGCCTACAGCCATTTCACCATCGATCTCCACGCGCATTTCGCGCGCATCCGCTCCGGACGGCCGCGCCACCTCGAATGCGCCGGCCACGCCTGGACCACCCGCGACCGGTTCGGCGATTTCCCGTTCTCCAAGGCCGATCACGGCATCATCCACGCCCTCCGTGCCTTGCCCGAGCCTCCGCGCTACCGCGACCTTTTCCCCTAGGGACCGGCGGATCGCCCCTCCCGATCCACGACGCTCGAAAAAAAATGTTCCGGATTTTCCCCTTGCGCGTCCATGCTACCGTGTGAGACAAGGTACCTTGTCTGACAGGGTAGCATGGCCGGACCGGCCCTGAAAATGCCGCCGGAAAGTGGAAGACCGCCGGGAGAACGGCTGGAATGGAATCGACCGACATGAGCGAAAACACGTCCTACATCGCGCAGTGGGCGACGCAGATGCGCCGGGGCTGGCTCGAGGCCTGCATTCTCAACGTGCTGGCCAATGAAGAGCTGCACGGCTACGGCATCATGCTCCGGCTGCAGGACATCCCCGGCCTCGGCATCTCCGAAGGCAGTCTCTACCCCCTGCTCTCGCGACTGCGCCTCCAGGGCCTTCTCGCCGTCCGGCGCATCGAGGATTCCCCCGACGGGCCCGCCCGCAAAATCTACGGACTCACCCCGCGCGGCCGCCAGGTTCTCGCCCTCATGAACGACCATTTCGAATTGATGAAGCGCCAAAACCAAATCGCCAAGAAAAGGAGCGCCCCGTGATTTCCTGGAATACCGAAGCCCTCGAACTCTTCCAACGCCATTGCGAAGACCGCCGCGACGCCCTGCTGGCGACGGGCGCCGATCCCGACGAGGTCTTTTCCGACTGGAAGGCCCTCATTGAATCCCATGCCGCCGCCAACCGCGAAATCGAGATCGGCCCCGGCCGCGTGTGCTCCGAACTGGCCGAACTGGCTTGTGCCGCCCCCGAATCGGCGACTCCAAATCCGTTGCCGCCCGTTCCCACCCCGCCTGCGGCCGCCGGTGGCGGGCGCAGGGGCTTCTCCCGCTTCCGCACCGCCCTGCTTTGGATCTTCGGCGTGGGACTGCCCTTCGGCGTCCTCCTGTTCGAGCTGTTGGCCGGCTTCTGCGGGGAAATCCTGTTTGATCCGATCCCGACCTGGGTTCACGCTATTCTGATCGCGCTGGTCCCGGTCGCCAATGCGTTGGCGCTGGTTGCATCGCGTTCCGGCAACGAAACCGCCCGCCCATTCCGGATCGCGGGAATTCTCAACGGATTGGCCATCGGCGTGTCCGCCTATTACGCCCTCCAGTTCGCCGTCGTCACCCCGTTTGCGTTCATGGCGCTGATCTACTTCGGTATTGGCGCGATTCCGCTTGCCCCCCTCCTTGCGTTCATTTCCGCCTTGTACCTGCGCGCTCGCCTCGCCTATTCCGGGATTCGCCGACCTTTCCTTTGGCCCGTTGTTCGTGCAACCGGCCCCAGGCGGCCCATTGTCGCCTGGTACAAAACCGCCCTCCCGGCCTTCCTCCTGCTGGTTCTGCTGGGCATTCCCCAGATGGCCATCCAGATCGGCGCGGTCCAGGCCAACGATCCCGATCCGACCGTCCGCGCCCGCGCCGTGCGCCTTCTGCGGACCCTCGGTGACCGCGATTTGCTGCTGCGGAAATGCTACCGGCAGGGGGAGAACATCGACCTGTCCTTTCTGCTGCTTCAGCGCGCCTTCGGCTTTTCGCCGACGACCGCCGACGCGCAAAAAGCCTACTACCGCGTCACCGGAACCCCCTACAACGCCGTGCCGGCGCCGCGCCTCAAGGGTTTGCGCGGCCAGGACCTGGTGGATGCCGAGTGGTTCGACGCCGCCCTCGGCGGCGACCGCGTCGCCGCGCGCATCCGCGGGCTTTCGCTGGCCCAGTCGCGCCTCGATGGTCGCGTGGATGCCGCTTCCGGCATCGCCTATCTGGAATGGACGATGGAATTCCGCAACGCCTCCAAGACCGCGCGCGAGGCGCGCGCGCTCATCGAGCTGCCGCCCGGCGCAACCGTCTCGCGCGTCACGTTGTGGATCAACGGCGAACCGTGCGAGGCGGCCTTCGGC
>DMJA01000255.1 GCA_003451935.1 Verrucomicrobiota bacterium
CCCGCCGCGCCGCCAGCCAGGTCTCCCCCGCCGCCACGACGGGCTCGTTTTGAACCAGCGGGCCGAAATTCCGGAACAGCGGCTGTTCCACCTCGACGCGCACTTCTTCGCGGCGAAGATCCGCCGCCCCCTCGACCTCGATCTGCCGCACCGCCCCGGCCACCGCGACGCGCGTGCCATGGGAACCCGTCGCCTCCGCCCGCAGCCCGGCCCGCAAATCGTCGCGGGCAGAACCCATCCCGGCCAAGCCTTCCGGCACGACCTGGAGGCCCCTCGCCGCCTCCCGCGCCCCCTGCTCCGCCAACGCGTACCCCTGCACATCCAGCGCGCCCTTCACCAGCTCGCGGTTGTGCGCCAACGCCTGCCCGATGGCGTCCTCCAGCGACATCGCCCAGGCGCCGCCGCCTTCCGGCGCCTGCGCGGACGCCAGCGCCGCCGCCCCCAGCCAGCCCGCCAGCCACCACCGTTGGAGATCTCTCCTCATTGATTTCATCCTAGCGGTTTTCCACGCTGTGGAAAATGGTTTTCCACGCCATGGAAAATCGGGGAAAAGATTGATTCAGGGGGGCTGGACGGATACAGTGTGCCCCGGAATTGCACCCATGGCCGAGGCGGAGATTTTAATCGATGTGGAAAACCTGACCCGGCGCTTCCCCCGATGCGAAGCGCTGGGCGGCATTTCCTTCCAAATCCGGCGCGGGGAGCGGGTGGGCGTGCTGGGGCCCAACGGTTCGGGAAAGACAACCACGCTGCGGATTTTGGCGACGGTCCTGGCGGCCACGTCGGGCCGCGTCTGGGTGGCGGGGTTCGACGCCCTGGCCCAGTCGCTGGAGGTGCGCCGCCGCATCGGCTATCTGCCCGAAAACGTGCCGCTCTATCCCGAGATGCGCGTGGAGGAATTCCTCGCGTTCCGGGGCCGGATCAAGGGCCTGCGCGGCACGCGGCTCGCGGCCCGCCTGCGCGAAGTGGTCGAGCAATGCGGGCTGGGCGATTGCGCCAAGCGGCCGCTTGGAACCCTGTCCCGCGGATTCCGGCAGCGCACGGGACTGGCGGACTGCCTGCTGCACGAGCCCGATGTCCTGCTGCTGGACGAGCCCTTGGCGGGGCTGGACCTCGCCCAGGTCCACGCCCTGCGCCAGTTGCTCCGCGAGACGGGCGGGCACCGGACCGTGCTGTTTTCGACCCACGTGCTGGCGGAGGCGGAAGCGCTCTGCCCCCGTGTCCTGATCCTGAATGCGGGCCGGCTCGCCGCGGCGGACTCCCCGGCCAACCTCATCCAGGCCAGCGGCGCCGCCGGATTCGAGGAGACCTTCCTGCGCCTGACGACGCTGCCGCCCAAGGTCCAGAATCCCCCGGCGCGGAGAAACGGCGCATGAGGACGTTCTTCCATCTGTGGCGGCGCGAAATGGCCTCCTATTTCCGCACGCCCGTCGCCTATGTCATCGGCGCCTTCTTTCTCGCCATCACCGGGTTCGGCTTCTGGATGCTGGCCGCGCGCTTGGCGCAGGGGACGGCAGAGGGCGATCTGGCGGGGGCCCTGTTCGGTTCGCCCTGGTATTGGCTGGCCATGCTGGTCGTGACGCCGCTGCTGACGATGCGCCTGTTCGCGGAGGAGCAGCGCATGGGCACGCTGGAGATGCTGCTGGCCGCGCCCGTCCGCGAGGTGGAGGTCGTGCTGGCTAAGTTTGCGGGGGCCTATGCCACGTTCCTCCTGCTGTGGGGACCCACCCTGGCCTATGCCTCCATCCTGCGGCGCTGCGGCGGACAGTTGCCGCCGATCGACTGGGGCCCGGTGGCGGCGGGCTATCTCGGCACCGCGCTGATTGGCTCGTTCTTCCTGTCGGCGGGCCTGCTGTGCTCCCTGCTGACCCGCCACCAGGCCGTCGCGGCGATGGCGTGCCTGGCGACGCTGGTCCTGGTGCTGGCCGCCGGCTGGTTGCCGACCTATCTGCATGTCGCGCAGATCCAGGAAGCCGTCCGCGTCCTGGCGGCCTCGCGGCACATGCAGGATTTTTCCGCCGGCGTCATCGATACGCGCACGGTCGTCTGGTATCTCGGCGCAACCGTTTTGCTGCTGTTCATCTCCATCCGCCTCCTGGAAGCGCGCCGGCTGCGCTGACCGCATGGAACCGCGCGCGCCATCCTCGCCTTTCGCCAGCCGGCTCCGGCGCCTGCTCCTGGGGGCCAATGTGCTGGCCACCCTCCTGCTGGCGGGCGCGATCTTCGGCATGGTGAACTTCCTGTCCATGCGCCACTACGCGCGCATCCATTGGAGCCGCGTCCTTTCCGCGAGGCTTTCCGACAAGAGCATCCAATTGCTGGGCTCCATTGCCGACGACATCCGCATCGTGGCGCTGATGCGGCCGGGGCACGAGGCCTACCGTCCGATGGCGGCGCTGTTGCAGGAATACGCCGCCCGCTCCCCCAGCGTGTCCGTGGAAATCGTCGATCCCGACCGCGACATGGCGCGCACCGAACAACTGGCCCGCCAGTACCGCCTGGACCGGGCCGAATGCGTGGTCTTTGAAATCGGCGGCCGCCACCACACCGTGCCCGCCGCGGAGTTGATCGAATACGGCTATCCGGACGACGGGGCCGCCGCGCCGCGCCGCGCCTTCCGGGGCGAACAGCTGTTCACCAGCGCCCTCTATGCGCTCACGAAAACCGCGCGGCCCACCGTCCATTTCATCCAAGGGCATGGCGAACGGTCGCCCGACGATTTCGACCGCCGCACCGGCTATTCCCGCATCGCCGCCCGCCTGCGCGAGGAGAACCTCGACGTCGAAACCCTCGACCTCGGCGAAGCCAAGACCGTGCCGAATCACTGCGCCTTGATGATTGTCGCCGGGCCCGTCCGGACCTTCGCCCCCTTCGAAACCGCCCTCATCCGAGACTATCTCGACCGCAAGGGCCGCCTCCTGCTGCTGCTCGATTCCCGGACGAAGACGGGGCTGGAACCCCTCCTCCTGGAATGGGGCGCCATCCTTGGCGACGACATCGTGGTGGATGAATCCCGCACGCTCAGCGGACGCGAACTGCACGTTTCCGCCTATCCCGTCCATCCCATCACCGCCCCGATCCAGAATCTGGCCGCGGTCTTCTTCCTGCCGCGTTCCATCCGGGCCCGCCCCCTCGCCCCGGGCGGCGACAAGCCCGACTTCTCCGAACTCGCCACCTGCTCGGCCACGGGCTGGGCGGAATTCGACCCCGACGATCCCGTCGCGTATTTCGATCCGCAGGTGGATATCCCCGGGCCCGTCCCCGTCGCGGCCGCCATCGAGCGCGGGCCCGTCCCGGGCGTCCATGTGCAGATCCTCCCCACGCGCCTCGTCATCATCGGCGATTCCGACTTCGTCTCGAACAGCGGACTCATGGGCGCCAATGCCGACCTGTTCCTGAATGCCGTCAATTGGCTGCTCGACCGCGGGGAATTGCTGGCCGTGGCCCCCAAGACCTTCGAGGAGTTGCGCCTGGTCATGGATGCCCGGCAGCTGCGCGCGCTGTTCTGGAGCGTGGCGGCCGCCTTGCCGGGACTGGTCGCCGCGCTGGGCCTGTGCGTCGTCTGGCGGAGGAGGCGCTGACCATGGGCTTCCGACTCACCGGCATCCTGGCGCTCGTCGCGGCCTTTCTCGGCCTGCTGATCCTGCTGTGGGACGGCGACGAAGACACCACCCGCGCCCGATTGGAACAGGCCCGGCGGGCCTTTCGCTTCGATCCCGCGCGCGTGGACCGGCTTTTCATCGAAGCCGGCGACCTGGCCATCGAATGCCGCCGGGAAGGCCGCCAATGGCATCTGGTGCGCCCCATCGCCGCCCGCGCCGATCCGGTGGCCATTGAGCGGCTGCTGGGCGCCTTGCAGGAACTGCCCCGGGGCGACATTCTCCTTCCCCCCCGGCGCGCGGACGACGCCTACGCGCCGTATGGGCTCGACGCCCCCCGCGCGCGCATCTCCATCATCGAAGGCTCCACCACCAACCGCATCCTGATCGGCCGCCGAACCCCCCTCGGCGACGGCGTCTATGTCCGCCAATCCGAGCACGCCGGGCTGGCCCGCCTCGATTCCTCCCTGCTGGACCTGTTGCCCGCCAGCGCGGATGTGCTGCGCGACCGGTCCCTCCTGTCCGGAGTGCCGGCGGCCATCGAGCGGCTCGACATCCGCGGCCCCGCCGGCTACATCCAGCTCGCGCGCGACGACCAGGGCGGCTGGCGCATGTTCCTGCCCTTCACCGCCCGCGCCGATTCCGCCGCCCTGGCCGCCCTCATCGAAAAACTGCTGGCCTGCTCTGCGGTGCAATTCATCCAGGATGCGGCGCGCGACCTGTCCCCCTATGGGCTCGACAGCCGCAGCGCGGTCATCGCCGTGATCAACACCGACTCCGGCGATGGCTCCCAGATGCTGTCGTTCGGCGACCCGCTGCCCGGAGACCCGGCGCTGGTCTATGCCCGCCTCCAAGGGGAAAACACCATCTACGCCGTCCCCTTGGAAGTCCGCCAAGCCCTTCTGGTCCGCCCCGACGACCTCCGCGACCGGCACATCCCCGGCCTCGACCCCGATTCCATCCAATCCGTCCGCGCCGAAGAAGGCGAAGCCGTCCTGGAGTTCCAGCGCGGAAGCAACGGCCTCTGGCAAATCGTCGCGCCGGTTTCGCTGGCCGCCGAGACCGACGCCATCGAGCAGCTCCTGCGCTCGTGGACCGACGTGCGGATCGCCTCCTTCGAGACCGACCCTCCGCCCGATGCGCCCCCGTTCACGCGCACCCTCCGGATCCTGCCCCGCGATTCCATGGCCGCGCCCGTCGTCCTGCGCCTCGGCGCCCAGCCGGCGGATTCCGCCGCGGCGCGCATCGCCATCGAGGGCGAATCCTCCATCGCCATCGCCACGCCGGCCCTGCTGCTGGATTTTCCTCTCGAGCCCCTGCACTACCGCTCGCGCGAAATCCTGTCCATCCCGGCGGACGACATCGCCGGCCTCCGCATCGTCTCCGGCGCGCAAACGGTCCAGGCCGGACGCGATCCGGCCAACGGCCAATGGACGCCCGACGCGCCGTGGATCGACGGACTGCTTGCCGCCCTTTCCCCGTTGCGCGCCGAATCCCTGCTCTCCGCGGAGGACGCGGCCAGATTCGATGCCGGTTTCGATGCGCCGTTCCTGAC
>DMJA01000204.1 GCA_003451935.1 Verrucomicrobiota bacterium
GCGGGATAGCTCAGTTGGCAGAGCGGAGGACTCATAAGCCTTAGGTCAAGGGTTCGACTCCCTTTCCCGCCACCACTTAAAACCATTGATAACATTGGC
Source organism: Verrucomicrobiota bacterium (assembly GCA_003451935.1). GTDB lineage: Bacteria > Verrucomicrobiota > Kiritimatiellia > CAIQIC01 > Lenti-01 > Lenti-01. The sequence continues at coordinate 100 of DMJA01000204.1, forward strand.
TGAAACGCAAGTTTCGGCCTTTCTTCTTTACCTCCACCGGTTTGCCACTTCTGGCCACTTTTTGCGTGTTTAACCCGAAAATCGTGGCAATTTGTGGCAACGGTTCGTGGCAACGGGGCGACGCCTTCTGGGTTCCGTCCGCCATGCCCCTGTTAGGCCGCAGGATTCCGCGTGCGCCGCGAACGGCCAGCCACCCCTATCCGGCCGCCCATCCGGAGAAAATACACCCCTTAAAACGTACCGTGGAGCCTTGGCACGTTGCGCACGAGTGGAACCAATAAGAAAAAGGCTGGCGAAGCGCCCGGCGGTCTCGCCCATCTCGAGGGCGTCCCCAAGTGCCACGCCACCAAGCTTCGGTCTGACAATGGGGCTGATCCACATGCGCTGCGTCCCGTCCCGGCATTCATAGCGGACGATCAGCGCCTCGGTCTTGTCGCCCTTCTTCAGCTCGGACACGGCGATCTCGCCGGCCAGGATCTGCTTCATCGTGTGGTCGTTTGGCTTCTTGGGGATGTACACCCACGCCTCGACGATGTGGACGACGCCAAAGGTGTTGTCGTCGCGGATTCTCTGCCAGAGTGCCGCGACAAATTGGTCCCTGGGCATGCCCGGTGCCGGGTTGCCTATCGCGTATTCACCGGCTCGGCTGTCAGGAATTGCCTGACCCACACGCCCTAGAAAATGGTGCCGAGGGAGAAATAGAAACAGTCGTAGCCTTCGTCGGCGCGGCCATAAGCGACATACAGCGGCCCGATGGACAAATCGGCGCCGAGACCGACGGCCGCGCCGTACCGGAGATCGCTCGTGTCAAACTCATTGGCCCAGACGTTGCCGGTATCGAACCGGGCCATGGCGTAGACGCCCTTCCCCAATTGCGACGGCAATTGCAGAAGCCTATAGCCATAGCCGACGGATGCGACCCCCAGATAAGAGCCGCGGAATTGACCCTCGGCCAAGCCCGCAAACCCAAACGGGCCTCCGAGCTTGAATTGCGCGTAGCCCGGCAGGTCGCTATCGAGGCTGCTGCCGGCATGCAACCCCAGCGTGACCGTGTGGTCGCCAAGAGACTGCATTTTTCGAAAAACACCTTCAACCTTGTCGAAATCGGCGTCGCCACCCAGATCGTCACGGGCGAACAAGCCCTTGGTTTCGAAATAATATCCTTCGCGGGCGAACAGGGTGCGGTCCTGCCGATCCACGATCAGGCCAATCTTCCATCCGGCGTAGTCCTCGTCGAAGGTTGGCAGGTTCGTCGCGCCGGTTTCAACCGTGGCCTTGCCCGTGCCCCATACCGGTCCGGCGCGCAATTCGGCGTAGCGCCGCAACTGGAGGCCGAAGTCCAGGCGTCCCTCGAGCGTTTGCACATCGTAATCGGCGACGCGGGCGTCGTCATCATAAACCGCTTCGGTCTTCGAGCGATACTCGACCGCGGGTGCCAGGAACCAAATGCCGGCCGCATCCAGCGGCTGGTAATACTCGGAAAGCACGTTCTGCCGGCTGCCGAATTCGATTTCGTTGCGCCACTCGGCGCCGAGCGAGTTCAGGCTGCGGCGCGTCACGTTCAGCAGCATGGCCCATTCGGCGTCTTGTTCGAAATCGCTGCGCAGGTTCAGGCCCAGGGCAAGATACAGCGGTCCCCAGCTCTTCTCCTTGACGTCGTACCGGAGGATGCGCCGCCCGCCCTCGCCCGGATCGAGCCGGAACAGCACCTGCTCGAACTCGCCGATGCCGTAGATGCGCATCAGGTCGAGTTGCATCGTCCGCTCGTCGAATGTCTCGCCCGCCCGGCTGCGGATCCGGCCACGAATGACGCCTTCGCCGACCCGCCGATTGCCCGTCACCGCCACCTCGCCGACTGGAATCGATTCGGGCTTTGCGCGGCGCTGCCGCGCGAGGAATTCCGCGTATTCCTCCTCTCCGACAGAAAGCCGCGAAAGCTCGTCGGCCTTTGCTTGCGCCGCCTTCTCGCCTTTCGGAACGAACTCGGAAACGCGGGCGAAGTCCGACGCCGTCAGGCCCGCCAGCACGGGCTGGATGCCGATATCGGCGCGCTTGAACTGCTCGATCTGTTCGGGCCGCTGCGCGATGGTATAGGTCCGGCCCAGGATGCCGCCAAGCGATTTCAGGGAGGCGGGATCCACCAGGTCCGCGTCGGAACCCACGTCCACGGCGATGACGACGTCCGCGCCCATGTCCTTGACGACGTCCACGGGCAGATTATTCACGATGCCGCCATCGACAAGGGTGAGTCCGTCCAGCTCGACCGCCGTGAAAACGCCGGGCACGGCCATGCTGGCGCGCATCGCCGTGGCCAAGCTGCCGCGGTCGAGCACGTGCGCCGTCCCGCTCTGCAGATCCGTCGCAACCGCCCGGTACGGGATCGGCAACCGGTCGAAGTTCGTGATCGCGGCCGAACGCAGCGTGGCAAGCTGCAGCAGGTTGTTGAACTTCTGGCCCGCCGCCATGCCCGTGCCCATCTTGGGACCGTTCCAGTTCAAGCCCATTTCGAAGAGATACCTCTGGTCGTCCTGCTTCCGCCGGAAATAGAGTTCGCGCCGCGGAGTCTCGTCGCTCATCACCTCGTCCCAGTCGAGGCCTTCCAGAAACGCCTGCATCTCGTCGGGAGACATGCCGCTCGCATAGAACCCCGCGATGATCGAGCCCATGCTCGTGCCGGCGATGAAATCGATCGGGATGCGCTGTTCCTCCAGCGCCCGCAGCACGCCGATGTGCGAGAGCCCGAGCGCCCCGCCCCCGCCCAGCACGAGACCCACTTTCGGCCGTGCCGGGGTTTTCGGAGCCGGCGCGCCATATGCCGGCAAAGCGGCCCCAGCCGGCAGGAGGCACCCGACGAGAATGATCGCAATCTTGTGAATCCAGCTCATGGGTCCTGCCTTCCCTAAAAATTCCATCCAGCCTGCACTCCGGCAATGTATTCGTCGGTCCACTGATCGTCTTTTTTTGTGCGCTGCACCGTCACCGAGTAATCCATGGCCAGGGCCTGCGCCCAGCGGGCCTCGACGTTCCGTAACAGGCATCGGTCCGGATCCGTCCGGATACCCAGCGCGAAACGGGTGCGGTTGCGCTCCTGGAGATCCGCGGACTCTTCGACAAACGCTTCGGCGGCCACGTACGGCTTCAACCCGAAACCCGGTTCCCAGACGTTGTACTGCAGGGTCAGCTTGTTGCGATAGCGAACAATGTCGTCCTGTTCTTCCCGGACCCGGTATTCGATCCGGTTCCGGTCCGAAAGCGTCGCCATGCGCGTCTTCCAGCGCAACGTCGCGTCGGCAAAGGGCCGGTTTTCCTCCAGCCAATGGCCATCGCGCTTGTCGCATTGCTGCCGATACCCCAGCCCCAGAGCCAGCCACGGCCACACGTCCCACGTGCCTCCGGCCTCCAGATAGTAGGTCGCCAGTTGGCTCTCGTCGAACGAATACCGGAACGACTGCGCCAGCCGCACCGCCGTTTTTTCCGACAGGGCCTTGCTGGCCGCCTGATCCAGCCATGCCTGCCAATCGCTGCCTGCCCGCACCGGGTCCGGGAGCATGAGCGCAAGCAACGCGACTAGGAGCCCCATCCCGAACCGGGGCATCCAAACTCTCTTGCCGTGCTTTTCCATGGGTCGCCTCAAAAGGGGTGGTCGATCGTCATTTGTACGGCGGCGCCTTCGTCGGACAGGCCGACGTCCGCCCGCACGACCAAGGTGTTGACCATGGCGCGCAAGCCGAGAATTCCGCAGACCTTCATATCGGAATGCAATTCGCCCAGATCGAATTCGTCGGCCACCCTTCCGACCTCCACCCCCACCACGTATTGCAGCCATTGCACCCGGGCGTTGCGCCGGTTCAGCCAACCGGAGTCGCGCAAGGGATTCCAATCGGGGATGTGCCGATATTCGGCCGCGTAATAGACGGCGGACCGGTCGTTGAACCGGCCTTCGGGATAGCCCCGCATCCGTTCCGTGCCCCCCAAGGTCGCCCCGGCGTAGCTGGGCGGCCGGCGATAGAGCGACCCGTCCTGCGCTTCGACCTCGTCCCACGAGGGCGTATCGATCCACCACAGGTTCAGCGCCAGCACCCGCTGGCGGCTGGCGCGGTCCGCACCCAAGGAGAAATACTTGGTGAGGGTCAGGTCCATGGTTTCCCAGGGGGCCGTGCTGTCCAACTCGCCCCAATCCTTCGTAACCCGCACCTGCTGGACGCTGCCGCGGCTGGGATTCTCATGGAAATCGGTGTTTTCGTAGCGGAAGAGGAATTCCGCGCCGGACGTGGTGGATTCAACATCGCCGATTTCGTCCGTGTCCGCGTCCTGCCGGCGGTAGAAGGGCTTGATTCCGGCCAAGGTGTAGCCGCTCCGGAACGGATTCCAGACGCTCGTATCTCGCGCGCCTTCCACGGCGATCCCGTCGCGCAGGGTCAGGCGGGACTTGGGATCATCCCGCCCGGCGCCCAACGGAAGAACCAGCCCGAACAACGCCCAGACCTTGACGTCGGTCCCCTCGCCCGTGAGGAAATCATCGGCGTCGGAATCGGGACTGCCCGCGCGCGTCTCCGGATAATCCGGATTTCCGTCGGAATAGATGTCGATCTGGTTGAACCGGCCCAGATTGAGCTGGCCATTCACGAACAACCGCTCGGTCCACGGAATCTCCAAGTCCCGGACCGCCAAAAAACCGTAGACGGAGCCGGCGGCCGATCCGACGATGGTGGCGAAGGTGGAGGCCTGCGGCTGGAAAAATCCCCGGTTGCCGATGCTGGCTCCGATGGAGGGCCCCAGCGTGCCGCTATAGAAGGCAAAGGGGACCACAAAGGTTTCCGGCAAGGCGTTGGTTTGCCCCTCATGCAACAGGATTTCCTGGCCCGAGGCCGGGGACAGAAGCACCCCCCCCGCGAGCCAAATCATCCACTGGAATCTGATATGACTCTTCATCCTGTTCGCACAAGGCCAGACCGACCGGCCCGGCGGGGACTCCGGGCCCTGCCCGATCCCGTTGACCGGACATCGGGCAAAGCGCAACCGCCAGTCCGCTATTTGGGTGTATAGCCCTTGCCTTCCATTGCGGCTACGAAATGCTTGTCCCAGTCCGCGAACTTCGCTTGGTAAGCGGCCTCGCCGGTTTGCATGCCGGCGTCCAGCTTTTTCCTCGTTTGGCGGGCTCGCATTCCGGCGCCCATTCCGCCGGCCGTGGCTCCGATGGCGGCGCCTTCCCCGGCATCGCCGGCAATCGCGCCGACGGCCACCCCCAGAATCGCGCCTCGGGCGGCCCCGCCAACGGCCGCGCCCCGCGTCGCATCGCTGGCCGCTTCCGCTGTATCGGCCGCCTGGGCCTGCTGACCGGCCGCCTTGTAGGGATCCCAGCCGGTCTGCTGCGTTGCCCAAGTGTAGGCGGCGAGCTGGTCCTGCTCCTGTTGTTCTGCCGTCTGGCCCTTGGCGGGGAAAATGACGTGTTTGCCGGGATTCGTGCTGAGCTTGGGCGGGCCGCCCTCCTGTGCGCCCGCCATCGGAGCGCCCATCGAGCAAAGAATCAACATTGCGCCCACAGAGGCCCCTGTCCAGATTAGGTTTCGTTTTGTCATGGAGTCATATTCCTCGGCATTTCTGTTTATTTTAAAGTGGGTTCACGGGATTCATTCAGCCAGCCACGCGCGGGCCTTGCCTTCAAAATGTTTGGGAAAGAAACGAGCCTCGCCATGGCGACGGCCGGCGCCCAGGAACAGCAGCGTCTCGGCCTCCCAGCGGGGCTCTCCCACCACCGCGATCTTGGCGATGGAGGATTCATGGCGAGCAAAGAAGTCCAGATCGCCCCAGTCGTCCCCGCGCTTCCATCCGCGAAAGTCCTCCAAGAACAGCAAGACCTTGAGGTCCTTGGCGCCGGCCTCGATGTTGTGCCGGGCCACGGCCTGGACGTTGTCGAGCGTGGCCTTGTTCAGCACGCCGCCGATGCGCAGCGCGTAGACGCCGTTCGGCTCCTTCCGGAACGCGGCCGTCACCGACGGCTTGTCCGGAGTTTTTCCGAGCAGCTTTTTGAGCCAGTTCATGCCGTGTTCTCCAGGGAAAGGAAGGAGGGGGCGCGACGCGCCCCGCTCCTTCCGTCGAGGCTTCGGATCAGAACGTCAAGCCCACGCCGACGATGAGGCCGGCGAGGTTGATGTTCAGCTCGTTGTCGCCTTCCTCGAACTTGTAGCCGACCGTGCGGTAGCCAAGCCGGGCCGCCATGTGGTCCGTGATCTGGTACTGGAACTGCGGGAACAGTTCATACACCAGGTCCGCATCGCCGCCACCGCCGATGGCGAGGGTCGGATTGAACCACAGCCCGTCGATCTTCGAGGGGAAGATCGGAATGCTGGGACGCAGGACGATGATGGGATCAGCGAGGTCATTGTCCTTGCTGGTGGTCTCCCCATCATCGAGTTCCAGATCGAGTTCCATGCTCGTCATGCGCGCACCGATCAGGACGTCGATCTTCATGCCTTCCATGAAGCCGTCGAACTGATAGCCCACGGCCGCTTCGCCCAGCAACAACTTGGAATCCAACGTGTGGCCCGGCGGCTGGTCTTCCACGTCCAGCTTGTCGGTGCTCAGGCTGAAGTAATCCACCTGGCCCCAGACGAGGAACCGGTTGTACTGGGCCACGCCCAGCAGCGAACCGCCGATATCCAGCATGTCGAATAGGTCGCTGAACTCCTTCTCGAACTCGGCTTCGTGCCCGTTGATGGTCGCGTCGCCCTCGAGACCCGCCGCCCAGAGGTAGGGCGTGAGTTCGAACTGCCAACCCTCCGGCTCGGCCGCCGAGGCGGCCGAACCGGTGGCCAGCACCAGGCCGGCCACGATCGCTGTTATGATTTTCGTCTTCATTGTATTTCTCCTTGTTTGGTTTGTTTCGGTTCTTATTCGAGCGTCAGATCGAAATTGCCGGTCAAGTCGTTGTAATCCAGGACAATCCGCCAGAGGCCCGCCACGCCCTGGTCGGTTTGCCGCTGGAAGAAAAAGTCATCGCCATTGTAATACGCGCTGTTGAGCGTGTTCAGCGCGGCAACGAAGATGAGCTCGCCAGCGCCGTCGTAGACTCGCACGCCCACATCGCCTTCCGTGAAGTCGTCGATGCGCACGACGACGACGGCGCGGTCCAGCGTGGTGTCCCACGTGTATTCGTCCGTGTCCGAATAGTTTCGCAGCTCGCTGTCGACATTGAACCGGGTCGCGGAAATATCCGTGTCCGTGTCATCGCTCTCGCAGCCGCAGAACGCCAGGGGCAAAGCCAACAATGCCAGCCCGATCATGCCCCGCAGAATCCGATGTCCAGTCGCTATTTTCATTTTCGTCTCCTTGTATTTGTTTATGTATCTTCAATCGATCCAGCCTTGTTCCTGGAACCGCAGCCGGAACACGTCGGCGATCTCCTGGGCCGTCGCTTCGGCGCGGCCTTCCAGCTTGCTCTTGCCGCTCTTTTCCCCGTAGACCTTCATGCCGCCGCTCACGATCAGCCCCACCGGGTTGGCGGTGGCGATGAGGGTCGCCGCGCCCAGAGCGGCGCCCGGCGTCTTGGCACCGCCGGATTCCACTTTGCCGGACCCCAACTTGCGCAGGCCGGTGGCCGTCACCTGGTAGCCTTCGACCACCGTGTGCAATTCGGACGCCCCGGCCCCGAAACCGATGCCGACGCGCTTGGCCGCGCTGCCTTCGTCGATGGAAACCAGGAAGCCCCGGATCACGAGATCGTTGACCCGCGCCTTCGATCCCGGCCGCGACCGCAGGGCTGGCAGCCCCATGTCGCGGATTTTCGATGCGAGCGTTTCCGCCAGTTCGGCGCCCAGTTCGCGGCCGTCCTGGATTTGCTCCGGCGTCTGGGGCACGTCTGCCACTTCAAACTCGCGGGCGATGGCCGAATCGGCGGGAACATCGGCGGCCGTAGCCACGAAATCCACCACCAGGATCTGGCTCGGACGGGGAAGATGCTCGCGCACCAGCGGCTCCTGCCGGGTGACCTGGGTGGAGGCGCAGCCGCACGCCAATGCCACTGCCGCAAATCCCATCAACACCATCTGGCCGGCTTGCGCCAGGCGGCTTTTCTCAACTTCTTTGGATGTTTTCATGCTGTCTTTCATTTGGTTTGTTTTAGGGGCTCGGGGGTTTTGCGGCGCTGGTGGGGCCGCCCATGTCGTTCAGCAAATCGATCTGCGGCTGCTGCGAAACCCGGATGATCCCGGAATCCGGCCGATCCAGCTCCGCAATCAGCACGATCACCAGGGAAAAGGAAAGGGCCAGGATCACCCGCGCGTTGGACCTGCGGGAGCCGGATACGCCGGTCTGGTAGCCCACGGACATCATCCCCAGGATCATCAGGGCGGAAAGCGCGAACCAGATGCTCGCCGGCACGCGCGCCTGCGCGCCCACGGCCTTCCGCAACGCGCCGAGGTCGAACACGCGGTTGAGCGCTTCGAGATAGAGGCCGGCCATGTTCGGATTCACGGGCCCCGGCGGGGCATCGGCAACCGCCATGCCCCACAGGCGGTTCTGGATCCGCGTCGATTCGGCCAGCGCGAGGGCCAGCTTGTCCGCCCGGAGCTTCTTCGATTGCACGAAATCCAGCCGCATCTCCAGATATTCACGCAGCAGTTCCTTTGCCTCGGCGCGGTCCCCGGCCGGCAGCAAATCGGCCCGCAGCCAGGCGGTTCCGATCGCGTTGGCCTCCTCGCGCACCAGGGTCTTCTTGGCGTCGTAGCGGTTCGAGACGAGGCCGAAGGTGAACGCCAGCATGAACGCCAGCAGGCCCAGCACCGACGCCGCGATGGCGGAGACAGGCGATTCCTTTTCCTCCGCCGATCGTTGATGGGAACGATGCCCCAGCCGGTATCCCAGCTCGATCGAGGCCACCACCAGGACGGCGGACCCGATGAACATCGCCCAAATGGGAATGGATTCGATCATGTCCGTTCCTTCAGCTCCCCAGGATGTTGATGGCGCGGGCCGCGACCAGGAGGATCGTGGCGAGTGAGATCGAGCTTTCGAGCATCATCAGCAGCTTGGCGCGGTGCGTCAGCGGCGCGACTTCGGTGGTGCTGAACGCCGTGGCCGTCGAGTAGGCCAAATACAGATAGTCGACGTAGGTGGCGCCCCACCCGGCCGGAACGTCCTCCGCGGGCGCGCTCTCCTGGGGAAAGAACCAATC
>DMJA01000257.1 GCA_003451935.1 Verrucomicrobiota bacterium
CCGCCCGCCCCCCCGCATCCTGATCTGCTACCTCGTCCGCAACAGCGGGCACCATGCCGCCGCGCGCGCCATCGAGGCCGAAATCCGTCGCCAGAACCCGCTCGCCGAGACCCGCTGCCTCGATCTGCTCGAAACAACGCACCCCACATGGAGCGCCATCGTCCAATACGCCTACATGTCCACGATCCGCCGCACACCGGAATTGTGGGAGGCGCTCTACGACAACTTCTGGTTCGATTGGCTCACCCGCTGGATCCGCCCGCTGGTCCAGCGCGGCAGCAGCCACAAATTGCGCATCCTGATGGACGTCTTCCAGCCCGACGCCATCGTCTGCACGCAGGCCCATCCTTTCGCCGTCCTCTCCGCCTACGCCCGGCGGCAGGGCAAGCCCATCCCGCTCTGGGGCGTCGTCACCGACTTCCTCCCGCACCGCTTCTGGCATGTCCCGCCGAACGAGCACATCCGCTACGTGGTGCCCACCGAGACCGCGGTCCAGCGGCTGATGATCCTCGGCACGCCGGCCGACCGCATCCACGTCTTGGGCATTCCGATCCAAGCCGACGTGCTGGCCGCGCGCCGCCGCACCGTCTCGCGCACCGACGGCCGACGCGTGCTGGTCATGGGCGGCTCCCGCGGCCTTGGCGCGCGTTTCGCCACCATCCGCTACCTCGATCGCGCCGCCTCGGATTTCACCATCGACGTCGTCACCGGCACCAACCGCCGCCTGCGCCGGCAGCTGGTCGCCGCGCGGCACAAATTCAAGCACCCCATCCGCATCCGCGGCTACGTCAAGGACGCCATGGCCATCATGCGCCGCGCCAGCCTGCTCATCGGCAAGCCCGGCGGGTTGACCTCCGCCGAAGCCATGGCTTCCGGAACGCCCATGCTGATCATCCGGCCGCTCCCCGGGCAGGAGCGCGGCAACACCGAAATGCTGGTCCGCAACGGCGCCGCCATCCATCTCGACCGCGACCGCGATCTGCCCGGCGTCGTCTCCTCGCTGTTCTCCAACACGGCCCTGCTCGGCAAGATGGCCGACCGCGCGCGCGACATCGGCAAGCCCGGCGCCGCGCGCGACATCGCCACGGCGGTCCTTGCCCATCTGCCGCCGGAGGAGGTTTCGGAATGATCTACTGGCTCTATCGTCTGGCGGCCTTCTTTGTGCGCATCCTTCCCCTCAAGGGCGCCTATTGGCTCGGCCTGCGCATCTGCGACCTGATGTTCTTCCTCAACCGGCGCGGGCGCGACGCCGTGCGCAACAATCTCCGCACCGTCTTCGAAGGTCAGGACATCCGCCCCTCCCGCCACATCCTTGACGGGTGCGCCCGCAAGACCTTCCAGTATTTCGGCAAATACCTCGCCGATTTCATCCGCTTCAAGAAGCTCACCGCCGAAGGCGTCCTGAAGAATGTCAGCATTCAGGGCCTCGAGCACCTCGAAGCCATCCGCGACTCGAAGCGCGGCGCCATCCTGCTGACCGCCCACTACGGAAACTGGGAGCTCGGCGGCGCCTTCATCGCCTCCATGGGCATCTCCGTCAACGCCGTCGTCCGCCCCGTCCCCTCCCCCTCCCTCGAGCGGGTCTTCCAATATTTCCGCGAACAGCGCGGTCTCAAGGTCATCCCCCTCTCCCATGCCGGCGGCGGCATCGTCAAGGCCCTCAAGCGCGGCGAAGCCGTCGCCCTCGTCGGCGACCGCGACTTCACCGGCAACGGCCATCCGCATCGTTTCTTCGGGCGCGAAGTCTCGCTGCCGCACGGCGCCGCCTGGTTCGCCCATCGGCTCGGCGTCCCCATCTACATGGGCTTCGCCACCCGCGCCCCCGACGACTCCTTCATCCTCCGCATGCATCCGCCCATTGATCCCGCCGTGGTCCAGACCGAGGACGAAATCCAGGACCGGATTGTCGCCATCATGGAAGAGACCATCGCGCGCGACCCGTGCCAGTGGTTCATCTTCGACCCCTTCTGGCCCCCGGCGCCACCCGTTGCCGGAAATCCATGACCCCGGTTTTCCACGGTGTGGAAAACTTTTTTCCACAGCATGGAAAACTCCGGCACTGAAGTTCCGCCGTGACTCCGCAACTCTTCCTTTTCGACCTCGACGGCACGCTCATCGACTCGCGCGCCGACCTCGCCGCCGCCGTCAACCGAATGCGCGGCCTCCACTCCCTTCCGCCGCTGCCGCTGGAGAAAGTCGCCGGCTACGTCGGTGACGGCATCCGCGTACTGGCCCTCCGCTCCCTCGAAGGTGCGCCCGTGGATCCCGGTCTCGCCGCGCGCGAAACCGGCGCGGCCTACGCCGAGCATCTGGCCGACCACACCACCCCCTATCCCGGCGTGGACGAAGGGTTGCGCGCGCTGCGCGCCGCCGGCCACGACCTCGCCCTCGTCACCAACAAGCCTTCCCTCCATGCCCGCCGCCTCATGGACCACTTCGGCTGGACGCCCCTCTTTGCCGTTTTGCTCGGCGGCGGCGACACCCCCGAACTCAAGCCCTCCCCCCTCCCCC
>DMJA01000155.1 GCA_003451935.1 Verrucomicrobiota bacterium
CCCGTCGGCGGCGCCTACCGCGGCTTCGGCGCGACCCAGGCCTTCTTCGGCATGGAATCCACCATCGACAAGATGGCCGAGGCCATCGGCATGGATCCCCTCAAGTTCCGCGAGAAAAACCACATCGTTTCCGGCGAAGGCTCCCCCGTTTTCGCCGCCCTCGGCGAAGGCAAGGAAGGCGTGCCCATGACCGTCGGCTCCTGCGCCCTCGGCGACTGCATCACCAAGGGTGCCGCCGCCATCGGCTGGAAGAACCGGGCCGATTGGCGGCTCAAGACCGGCCGCTACCGCCGCGGCATCGGCATGGCCGCCCTCATGCAGGGCTCCTCCATTCCGCACATCGACATGGGCGGCGCCTCCATCAAGATCAATGAAGACGGCTCTTTCAACCTCCTCGTCGGCGCCACCGACCTCGGCACCGGCTCCGACACCGTCCTCGCCCAGATCGCGGCCGAAGAACTCTGCACCGCCACCGACAAGATGATCGTGTACTCGTCGGACACCGACATGACCCCGTTCGACGTCGGCGCCTATGCCTCCTCCACCACCTACCTCTCCGGCGAGGCCGCCCGCAAGGCCGCCGCCGACGCCAAGCGCCAGATCCTCCACACCGGCGCCGAGATGCTCGGCCTGTCCGAGGACAAGGTCATCTGCAAGGACGCCCATGTCCAGACCCCCGACGGCAAAAAGAAGGTGTCCTACGGCGACATCGCCTGCTACGCCCTCTACTCCAAAAACCAGTATCAGATCATCGGCACCGCCTCGCACATCACCCAGAAATCCCCCCCGCCCTTCGCCGCGCACTTCGCCGAGATCGAGGTGGACACCTGGACGGGCAACATCAAGATCCTCAAGTACGTTTCGACGATCGACTGCGGCACCGCCGTCAATCCGATCCTCTGCGAAGGCCAGACCGAAGGCGGCACCCTCAACGGCATCAGCTACGCCCTCACCGAGCAGTACCTCTTCCGCAACGGGCGCATGACCAACGCCTCCTTCGCCGACTACCACATCTTCTCCATGCGCGACAAGCCGCCCATGCAGACCATCATCTGCCCGTCCTACGAGGAGACCGGCCCCTTCGGCGCGAAGTCCGTTTCGGAAATCTGCATCAACGGCCCCGCTCCGGTCTTCGGCAACGCCATCTACAACGCCACCGGCGCCCGCCTCCACGAATTCCCCTTCACCCCCGAAAAGGTCCTGAAGGCCATCCAGGCCGTCAAGCATTGACGGGCTTCAGGCGGCATGCCGGAGCGCGGGCATCCTGCCCGCATCCCGCCTCCTCTCCGCATTTGTGGGCCGTGGTTGCACCCCCGGCGGATCCGCCTTGCGCGCTGGCCACGAAAAAGGCCCCGCCGAAGCGGGGCCTTGCGCCGGGAGCGGATGCCGCCCCTTGAGCAAATTCAGATTTTCCGTAGGCGTTTCTGGACGGCAATAGAGAACAGCTCACCCGGAGGGTTTGCCCTACCCAAAGCCCTCAAATTCAGCTTCCTGGTAGGGCGAGGCGTCCCTGCCGAGCCGGGCTGTTTCCGGCACATGGGTGGCTATGGTAAATCAGAAAATGCTCTATTTGCTAGCCACGATCACGTGGTTTTCCGCGCCAATGTCCATCTGACCATTCAATTGCGTGCCGGTGGCATTCACCGCGCCCGTGAACGTCCAGGTGGATCCCGGCGCCCCCGACGTCAGCGCCACCGCGAACTCGATGTCGTCGCCGTCGATGAAGCCCGCCAGAACGCCTTCGAAGCCGGACGTGTCATGATAGGCCCCGCTCAGCGTGCCATCGGCGGTCTGGTCGAAACTGAACTGGAGCTGCGTGGAGCCTTCATCGCTGGAGCGCGTGCCGTCCCAGACGCCGGCGATGTCGACATCCGCGCCGCCCACTTCCGCTTCGCCGTCCGCCTCGGCGCCAGCCTCCTCCACCGCTTCCGTCTCGGCGTCGCCATCATCGTCGCCACCGCCGCAGGCCGCCAGCATCCACGCCGACGCCACCGCCACCAGCATCGCCAGCAGCCACCTCGCCCACTGATTCTCCTTCATCGCACCCTTCTCCTTTGAAACACGTCATCCGGCCGGGAACAGGCCAACGCCCATCTCAGCCCGGCGCCATCCGCATTTCTGCCGGTGATTCTGGCCCCCCGGCATGGCCCCCTCAAGCTCCAACCTCCGCCCAAACATGAATTTAATGGATTTTTCTCCTCCATGAAACCCGGTGCCCGCTGTGGTGGAATTCCGGATTCCATGGTAGGGTGTGCTCCATCAATCCACCTGAAAGGATTTGCATGAACCCAATCCACATCCTGATTCCCCTTCTGGCCCTGGCCGCCACCGGCTGCACCAACTGCAATTCCGCGCCGCCCCTCGCCCCGGACTCCTCCGGCAACCAGACCCTATTCCAATTCAGCCAAGGCGCGACCCTCCGCGGGTGGGAAGTCGAGGACGACGCCGTCATGGGCGGGCGCTCCAAGGGACGCCTCTCCCTGAACGAAGCCGGCAACGCCGTCTTCGCCGGCGACGTTTCCTTGGAGAACGACGGCGGATTTTCCTCGGTGCAGTACGATTTCGGCCCCATCGACGCCTCCGCCTATCGCGCCATCGTCCTCGGCCTCAAAGGCGACGGCAAGCGCTACCAGCTCCGCGTCGATTCCGAAAAAAAGGCCCCCCATTCCTACGCCTGCGACTTCCAGACCAGCGGCGACTGGCAGACCGTCGAAATCCCCTTCGCGGACCTGGCCGCCATCCGCCACGGCGACCGCCTCGACCTGCCCCCTTACCCCGGCCAGACCCTGGCCCGCCTCCAAATCCTCATCGGCAACGACACCCCCGAATCCTTCCAGCTCGAAATCGACCGCATCTGGCTGATCAAGTAATCCGCGTCCGATCCGCCTCTCGCCAAGTCCGCCATGACCGCCAAGGTTCCGTTGTAGCCCCCGATCGACAGGCAGGGACGGCTCTACGAGCCGCCCGTTATTCAAAATTACGCGGACGCCTCATAGAGGCGTCCCT
>DMJA01000140.1 GCA_003451935.1 Verrucomicrobiota bacterium
ACCACGTCGAGGATGACCTCGATGCCCGCCTTGTGCATCGCCAGCACCATCTCCTTGAATTCGCGCACCTGTTCGCCGTGCCGGTTCGAGCAGGCAAAGCGGCCGTTGGGCGCAAAGAACGCCAGCGTGCTGTAGCCCCAGAAATTCCGCAGGTCCCGGCGCGCGCCGTTCTCCCACAACAGCTCCATCTCGTTGAACTCCTGCGTCGGCAGCAGCTCGAGCGTGGTGATGCCCAGCTCCTGCAGGTGCGGAATCTTCCCGATCAGCCCGCGGTAGGTGCCGGGATGCGGCGTGCCCGCGCCGGGATGGGCCGTGTAGCCGCGCACGCTGGCCTCATAGATGATGGACTGGTTCAACGGCACCCGCAGCGTGCGGTCGCCGGTCCAATCGAAATCGTCCTCCAGAATGACGCCCTTGGGGAAATGCCGGCCCTTCTGGATCAACCGCCCCGGAACGATTCCCTCGCTCGCGCCCCACTTCTTTTGGCCCGCAATGGCCAAGGCATAGGGGTCCAAAAGCCATTGGCCGGGATCGAAGCCGTGCCCTTCCTCTCCGTCGCGGGGGCCGTCCATGCGATAGACATAATATTGCCCCGCGCGCGCCGTGGGCACATGCAGGTGCCACAGGTCGCCCAGCCGGTTGCGGTCCGGCAGCAGTTCGAATTCCTCCTTGGGAATTTCATCCTCCGCGTGGTCGAACAGCAGCAGCCAGACGCGCGTGGCATGCCGGCTGAAGATGCTGAAATGAACCCCCTGCCCCACCACGCGCGCGCCATACGGCACCGGGACGGGTACGCTGGGAATGACGTGCTCTCTCTTCTTCATGGGCATTCTTTCTATCAACGATACAGGGTCCAGGCGCGGACCGAATACCGCACCCATTGCCCGAAGGAAATGAAAACATCCACCAGCGACGGCCCGCGGTTCCGGCGGTTGCGCTTTCGCTTGCGCTTGACCCGGACGCGGCGATACCGCTTCCCGTTCCGGATGACCATGTTATCCGCGGCCGCCGGCGGGGCGACGGGGGACGGAGGGGCCTCCGTCGGCGCGGATTCCGGCTCCGGAGGCGGCGCGGCGATGGCCCGCGCCGGTTCAGATGCCGGTTCAGGTTGGAGGCGGCCAAAAACGCGGCGGACCGCGAGCCCGGGACGCCACGGTTCCGAAAAATCGCTCCATTCGATCACCAGCATCGCGGAGAGTTCAACGGGCGAGAGGCGGGAGGCCTGCTGGACAGCGGCCGTCGCCGCCAGCCACGCGCAATCCAGCGCGCACGCCAAGCGCTCGCGTTCCAGCATCCGGGGCATGGCGCAACGGGTCATCAGGACTGCGGATGTTTCCATGGCGGTTTGCAGGGCCAGGATGCGGGCGTCCTCGTCGCGCCCATCGGCCACCAGGTGCTCGTATTCGCGCACAATCTCCTGGACGCGGGGTCCATGTTCCCGCCAGAGCCATTCCTTCACCTGCTGCACGGCGCCGCTCCGGATGCGCCCGCAGACCCGTTCGAGGTCGTCGCGCAGGGGATGCGCCTTCAAGGTGTCGCGGAGATCCTCGCGCGCCGCCCGGAGGGCCTGGCGGACCTCCGGCGGGAGGTCGGGGTTGTCCCCGTAGTAGAGCAGCAGGCGGCCCAGCAAATGGGCCTGTTTTTTCCAGTCGTCAAAAGTGCCCGTGCCCGGCCCGGGGGGGGGCGCCTTCGCGCGGCGCGGAGACGCCAGCGATTGCAGGGCAATCAGCGGCGCCGCCCAGGCGGCGGCCAGCATGACGGCCAGAAAAGCCGCGGCCTGCCGCGAGTGGCCATGGGCCATCAAGACCAGCGCGGTGCCGGTGGCCAGCATCACCATCAGCCACCAGTAGATGGGAGCCCGCCGCTCGCGCGCCGCTGTCTGCCGCAGATGGTTCATGCCGGCGGGATCTATTTCCCGGCTTTGCGCAGCAGGTCGGCCGTCAAGCGGTTGGCTTGATGGAACACGGCCTTCTCGTCGATTCCGACCAACTCGCCCTTCTCCACCAGCACCTGGCCGGCCACGATGGTGTACTCGGCCCGGGGCGCACTGCCGCAGAACAGCACCGCGTGCGCCGGATCGGTCATCGCGCCCGCAAAATCGATCCGGTCGAGGCGGAACATCGCCAGATCCGCCGCCATGCCGGGCTTGATCTGCCCGATTTCCGGCTGGCCCAGAATCGAGGCCCCGCCGCGCGTCGCCATGCGGATGACCTTTTGCGGCGGCATCGAGGTCACGCCCGTGCCCACGCGGTGCACCAGCAGGGCCGTCTGCATCTCCTTGAGCAGGTTCGACGAATCGTTGCTTGCGCTGCCATCCACGGCGATGCCCACGCGCACGCCGGCATCCAGCAGCGCCGGCACGTGGCAGATGCCCGAACCGAGGCGCAGGTTGCTCACGGGGCAGTGCGCCACGCCACAGTTCATCTTCCCGAGGCGCTGGATCTCGTCCGGCGTAAACCAAATGCCGTGGGCGAACCAGACGTCCGGCCCCACCCACCCGACGCTCTCCATGTATTCCAGCGGACTCATCCCGAGCTTCTGCTTGCAGAAATCGTCCTCGTCATTCGTCTCGGCCAGATGCGTATTCATGAAAACCTTCTTTTCGCGCGCGAAGACGGCGGTTTCGGCCAGCGATTCCTTCGTGACGGAGAACGGCGAACACGGCGCCAGCACGATGCGCGTCATGGCGAACGGCTTGGGATCGTGGTATTTCGCGATCAGCCGGTCGCAGTCGGCGAGGATGTCTTCCCACGACTGGGTCACGTCGTCGGGCGGCAGGCCACCCTGCGAGCGGCCCAGGCTCATGCTGCCGCGCGTGGGATGGAACCGCACGCCGATCTCGCGGGCCGTGTCGATTTCGATGTCGAGGAATTCCTTCGGCGCGGTGCTCGGGAACACATAGAAGTGGTCGGTGGTCGTGGTGCATCCGCTCAGCAGCAGCTCGCCCAGGGCGATTTGCGTGCTGACGCGCACGGCCTCCGGATGCAGCCCGCGCCACACTTCGTAGAGCCAGAGCAACCAGTCGAACAGCTTCGCGTCCTGCACGGCCGGGAGGTTGCGCGTCAGCGTCTGGTAGAAGTGGTGGTGGGTGTTGACAAAGCCCGGATAGGCCACGCACCAGCGGCCGTCGATGATCCGCGCGTCCGGCGGCGTCGGCAGGTTCTTGCCGATGGAGTGGATCTTGCCGTCCTCGACCAGGACATCCACGTCGTGGAGGATCCGATAGTCGTCGTCCACCGTCACCAGGGTGTGGATGTTTTCGATTTTCAGCACGCTCATGGATTACTCCTCGAAAACCATCTTTTTGACCACCACGCCCGGCACCTTGGCCAGCGCCGCCGCCAACTCGGAGGCTTGGCTCACTACCTCCAGCAGAATCAGTCCGTTGGGCGAGCAAACGCCTTCGGCGGCTTCGTGCAAGCCGAGGCGGGTCCGGATGGAGCACCCGTAGTCGGACAGAATCTTCTGCACCTTGGCCGTGTGCTTCGTCCGCTGCGCCACATGCACGCCCAAGATCGTCTTTTTCGCTGTTTTCATCTTCCCTCCTCCAAAATCTTCAGCAATTCTGGCGAAGCGGCGCAGACCACCTCGCGCGCCCAGCGGCCGGCCTTTCCGGGCCGCACGGCCACCGAAGCGCCCCCGGCCCGGGCAATCGCCACCGCCCCCGCGATATCCCACAGCCAGACATCTTCCTCCACATAGGCATCCAGCCAACCGCAAGCCACATAGGCCCCCATCAACGCGGCGGAACCCAGCATCCGGATCTTCTTGAAACGCTGGACCTGGCGGATGAATTCCCGCAAGGGCGCATCGCCGAAGTCTTGATGGTGCGGGAATCCGGTCGCCAGCGAGGCCTTGGCGACCTCCGTCACCCCCGACACGGCGATGGGCTGGCCGTTGAGCCACGCGCCCCGCCCCACGATGCCCGTGAACAGCTCATTGTTGAAAAAATTGTAGACCGCGCCCAGCACCGGTTCCCCGTTTTCCCACAGTCCCACCGACGAGCAGCACATGGGCATGCCGCGCGAATAATTGAACGTGCCGTCGAGCGGGTCCACCACCCACATGCGGGAGCTCTCCTCCACGTCCCCGTGCTCGCCGCTTTCCTCGGTCAGCACCGGCAGGGGCCAGCGCTCCTGCAAAATCGACAGGATGCGCTCCTCGGCGAGCTGGTCGGCCTTGAGTTTGATGTCGTGCCCGGGCTCGCACAGCACTTCGATCGGCCTCTGGCGCAGGTCCAGCAGCAGGCGGCCGGCTTCGGTAACGGCCGAAACCGCCACATCCAGCGCCAAGGACAGGTCCGGTGGTTGGTGCGTCTCCATGCAAGTCACTCTACCCCCCGCCCTCGCCACCGGTCAAGTTTCCGGCACAACCGGCGCACAGAACGCTACATCGGGAAATCGGCCCCGTAGGGCAGCGGCACGTTGTGGCGCGTGGAAAGATTGCGGATTTCCTGGATGGTCTCGGCGCGCCCGCTAACCATGTGGTCGTTGATCAGCTTGTAGATCTTCTGGGCGACCCATTCGCGGCGGATGCCTTCCCCGCCATCCCCGGCTTCGGCCAGATCGAGCGCAAAGACCATGTCGCGCTTTTGCGCGCCGGATTCGCCGACGATCTGCAGGACGGCGGCCTTCTGGTCCAGCGGGCAGCGGCCGACCAGGCGCAGGGGCCGGTCCAGATAGAGATGCGTGAGGG
>DMJA01000124.1 GCA_003451935.1 Verrucomicrobiota bacterium
GAGCAGGGGCGCTCGGGGTTGTGCGTGGCGCTGAACGTCCCGGATTTCGCGCGAGAAAACCCGCGGCGGGGCCAGGTCCTGTGCCTGCCGGGGCGCCTGCATGCGGCGACCGTGTTCCATAGCCGGATCCGGATGCTGGACCGGACCGGGCTGGGCGTGAAGAGCGGCGAGCGGGTGATGCTGCACACGGGGACGGCCGAGGTTCAGGCGCGCGTCTATGGCCTGGAATCCAAGGATCTGGCGCCGGGCGATTCGGCCTGGGTGGCGCTGGTGGCGGACGAGCCGGTGGCGGCGGCGCCGTGCGACCGCTACATCCTCCGCAAGCTGAGCCCGGTGCGCACGCTGGGCGGAGGTCGGTTCGACGACGTTTCAGTGGACGACCGCCGGCCGCGGAAGGCGGAGGCTTTGGCGCGGATGGCGCATTGGGAGGCGTACTACGCCGGGGCGGGGTACCGCGACCGCGCGGCGGCGGCGCTGCTGGTCGAGCAGCGCCTGGACATGAACCATCCGGACGGCGTCGGGATGGACGGCTTGCTCGGGGATTGCCTGCTGGCGGAGCCGGTGTTGGCCGAAATCGTCGCGGAATTGGAGCGGCAGGGGAAGATCGTGCGCATCGGCCGGGGCCTGCTGCTGCACCGGCGAAGCGCGGAGCGGTCGCGCGAGCGGCTGGGCGAGGAAATCCGCGGCCAGTTCGAGAAGGGCGAGCGGTTGCTGGATCCGCAAACCATCGCTCCCCGGATGCCGGCCGAGGTCAAATTGCACGTCTTGGGCCTGCTGGCGGCCGACGGTGCGATCGAATTCAAGGGCAACCGCATTTTGCCGCGCGGCGCGTCGGCCGGGCCGACGCCGGAGCAGGCGCTGGCCGAGCGGATTTGCGGGTTGTACGCCGAGACCGGATTCAATTCCCCGCGTCCCGAGGAGGTGCCGGAGCGGGTGGGAGCCGCACCCTCGAAGGTGGAGGCGGTGATCCAGATGCTGTTGGCCGAAGGGCGGTTGATCCGGGTTTCCGCCAAGGTGATCCTGGCGCGCGCACACATGGCGAAGGCGCAGGAACTCGTGGTGGCGGCCATCCAGAAGAACGGGCAGCTCGATTCGGGGGACTTCAAGTTTTTGATCGGCTCGACACGGAAGTATGCGCTGGGTATCTTGGAATACATGGATCGGACGCATGTCACGACGCGGATCGACAGCCTGCGCCGGCTGGCGCCGAACTTCGAAAAACGGATGCTGAAATAGGCCATGGCCAATGCCAAACCATTTTTGCGCTGGGCGGTCGTCCTGCTGGCCTTGGTCTGCCTCGCGGTGGGCGGGGTGCGCAGCCACAAGGTTTTCGAGGGGGACGGCGACTTTGTGGTGATGGTCTTCGAGCGGATTCCCGAGTATCAACTGGTGGAGTTCGCGACGTACGGCGGGGTGTATGCGGACGAGGAGGGGAAGCTGGTCCGCTACGAGTGGGCCATGCAACAGGATGGCAAACAGAAATGCCCTACCTGACTGTAGGAACCAACCGGCCATCCGTGCGATGGCCATGCCAGCCGAAGCCATGATCATCAAATCCATCTTTTCACCGATCCTTCGCCGCCTCGTGCAGGCGTTTTCGCTGGTCGCGCTGAACAGCTCATGGGCGGGCGGTCAGGTCAAGTGGCTGTGCATGCCGGTGATGAACTGCCATTCGTGCGCGCTGGCGTGGTTCGCCTGCCCGGTCGGCGTGTTCATCCATTACGCGGGATACCGGGTGTTCCCCTTCCTTGCGCTGGGGACGTTCCTGCTGGCGGGGGTCTTGCTGGGCCGGTTCCTGTGCGGATGGGTCTGCCCGATGGGCTTCCTGCAGGACCTGCTGCACAAGATCCCGAGCCGCAAGATCGAGCTGCCCGATTGGACGAAATACATTAAGTACGTCCTGTTGGCGGTGACGGTGGTTCTGCTGCCGTTCTGGCTGGGCGAGGATACCCTCTGGTCGTTCTGCCGGGGCTGCCCGGTCTCGGCGATGCAGGCGACGATTCCCGGTTTGCTGGGCGGGGACGGCGGGCCCCTGCCGCTGCGCACGATCGTCAAGTTGGCGATTCTGGCGGCGGTGCTGCTGCTGGCGGTGCTGAACCGCCGCGTGTATTGCCGGGTGCTGTGCCCGATCGGCGCGGGGTTGGCGATTTTCAACCATTTCAGCTTTTGGCGCGTGAAGCCGGTGGTGGGATGCGTCGCCTGCAGGAAGTGCGATGCGACCTGCCCCACGCAATGCGAGCCCTCGCCGCACATGATCGCCGGAACCCCTCCCAGTCGCCAGGCCGAATGCGTGGCCTGCCACGACTGCCGGAATGGCTGCCCGGTCCTCGGCAAGCCCTGGAAACCGAACGGAAATTAAGCGTTTTCCTCTTCCGGGGAATCCAGTACAACCTCCACCATGATCAGGCGCAAGAACGCATGGGGTTCCCTGTTGCCGGCGTTCGCGTTCGCCGGCCTGCTGGCGGGGCCGGGGGGGNNACCCAGGCCGAGACCTTTTCGCTCGGATACCGCACGAACGGACCCGCAGCCGAATTCCGTCTGCCGATGGAGGGAGTCGAAGTCCGCTTCCAGAAAGAACCGGAATACGTCGGCGAGCAGATCGTGCGCAGCGTGCTACGCGTGGCTCCCGGCAAAAAGGAGTACATCGGCTTCGCCTGCGATCTGGAAGGGAAGAAGTTGTATCTCGACCTGAACCGGAATCTGGATTTGACCGATGATCCGGACGGTGTCCATGCCCGCACCGGAGAGGACTGGGCGCATTCTTTTGAAAACGTCGCCATCTCCGTCGAAAAGGACGGGCGTCGGCGCGACATGCTGGTGGACCTGCAGATCCATGGCGAAAGCTACGGACGCTATACCATCAAATCCTCGTGGGGGAACGAAGCGGTCGCCATTGGGGATGGCCTCTGGCGGGTGGCCGTGGTGGACAACGGGGACGGGGTCATCGACCGGGCGGATTCCCTCTATCTCGAACCGACGGAAAAAGGCCGCAACAAGACCGCTGCGGAAGCGCGGGTGGCCGTGCAGGCGCCGGCCTCGTTGACGTTGGATGGCGCGCCGTTTGAATTGTCCTACGAATTGAGCGAAGACGGGAATGCCTTGGCGCTGTCCGTCGAGCCGGGAACGCAACCGCTGCTGGACGTGGAACTGGCGGGCGAGGGCATCGAACGCCTGATCATGGAGGATCCGAAATCCGCAGCGGTATTCTTCGGTCCCGGGAAAGCCATCCGGCTTCCGGCCGGCCGCTATCGCGCCAACGTACGGGTGCGCACCGGGGAGGAGGAAAAGACCCTCCGGTGGGAGGCGTCGAATGTGTCCTTCCGCCTGCAGGACGGCCGGGAACCGTGGGTCGTGGGCGGGCCGGTCGTCACCAAGCTGACGTGCAAGGCGCGGGGCGGGCGGCTCGATTTCGACCAGGC
>DMJA01000276.1 GCA_003451935.1 Verrucomicrobiota bacterium
AGCGCCTTTTTCCGCAGCATCCTTTCCGCGTGTGCGGCCATCTCATCGGGCGTTTTCAATGCGATTGCCTGAAGCGCATCGGGTTTCTTGTCGGCGGCGGGCTTCGTCGTCGCCGTCAGGATTTCGTCCAGCGTCGCGTCCTTCCAGTACATACCGCCGTCGTTTTCGGCATGGCTGAAGTACCGTTCAAACTCACGGTCGCCGTTCATGTCGCGCCATCCAACCCGCTTGCCTCGCTTGGCGCCGATCAGGCGGAAGACTCCGGAGCCGGAACCGCAATCCGTGATGACGAGGATTGCCCTGGCCCAGTTCGACAGGTCCGCGCAGCCCGTCGCCGCGTAGATCCATTCCGGCCCGTCCATCCGTGGCCGGGCGGTCAGGTTGATTTTGGGTGTGTGGTGGACAGCGATGATTCCGATGTCGAAATCATGGGCGATGGAGTTCAGCCCGCCCCGGCAGAAAGACGCGATGACGGCGGGGTTGACCAAATCGCCCCCGGCGAACGCCATCAGCGGATCGATCCGCACGAGGTCGAAGGGGTTGCCATTGTCCCGTGCCCATTCCAGCGCCTTTCGCAGCTTGGCAAGAAACTTATCGCCGGACACAAACCATTGGTCGTATGTAGTCCGCTGCTCGACTTGCTCCCACTCGATGTCGGTCAATTCAAGCCCGCGCATCACGCCCAGAGCCATCTCGTGCAGGTCGCCGTCGTCGTTCTCGGCTTGGATGCACAGGATGTTCAACGGCCTTTTCGGAACGATCCCGAAGGCTTGTCTTCCGAGTGACCATCCCACGTCCTGCTGGGCAGACCCGCTGCTCTTGCCAAGCCCGGACCGCCCGACGTAGAGCATACAACCTCGACGGCACAGGAAACGCTCGCCCAGCAAGGTCGCCTCGTGGTTGATGGGTAGCCTTGCGAGTTCGGCCAGAGACTTAGCGCCCGCCAACGGATTGGCCGTTGCCTCTTCGTCGGCCTCGGCGTCCTCGGCCTTGGCGCGGCGCAGATCGGCGTACAGCTTGCCGGTGGGGTTGACCCAGCCCCGGGCCTCGGCGGACGCATAGAGCGTCCCCAGTGTGACGCCGCCGTCGCGCTCGATGCTGTTCCAGACTTCGACGGTGCCGCCGTAGCGGTCAGGCGCTCGCTTGCTCCATTCATCGAACAAGGCGAATCCCTCCTTGCCGGGGTAAACCGACTTCAGCGCCATAGCGATCCGCAGCCAGCCGTCGCGCTCCATGGCCGGGTCCAGATGGCACAGGGCGGCCCGCACGTTAGCCACAGGCGGCGCGTCGGGAGAGGGCATCTCGTTGACCGCCCGCATCCCGTCGGGGATTGCCGTGCCACTCGTCGCGGCTTCCTCGGTCCCCGTGGTGTCACTGTGACACTGCGGGAGTTCCTGCTCGATTTCCATGCGTGCCGTGAAAGCCCGCACTTCGCCCGTGTTGACGAACGCGCCGCGGTCGTTGCTGACGAAGCACAACCGGCAAATGTCTTTGCCCGAGGGGTCCAAAGAAAGCCCGTAGTTGTCGGCCGCGTATTCCGCGAACGCCCGCCACGCCGCCTTGAATTCGGCATCCGTGGCGATCTCGCCCGCATAGACGATCAGCTTGACGCCCTCGCCACGGACCGAAACGAACCCGGCCACCACGTGAGGATCGTCGGCCAGCGTATCGCGGACCTCGACGGCCTTCTCGTAGCTGCCCAGCCCGTCGATGTCGATCACCACAAGGCCGGCGGGCAGCTCGATGCTTGTTTTGTTGCGGCGCTTGAACACGCCGGCCGCCGTGAAACCCGGCAGCGTTTTCTTGATCTCCTTCTGGCGGTCCTCGTCGGATTCGGCCCGCACTTTGTCAACGCTGGCTTTCCATTTCCCGCCGAGGATTCCGTCAATGATCTCGACGAAGGTCACTGGACGGCCGGCGACATCCTTGGTGTGGTCGTAGAGCGAAACCCTGCGGCCCAGCAGTTCGCGGCCCGAGGCGACGGATACGGTGTCGGAGTATGTAGTTTGGCTCATGGCGCTACCTCGACTTCCTGGTGAGCCCGCGAAACGGGAACAGCGGACGGNNCGCATTCGGCGGGATCCGTTTCCCAACCGAAACACTCGGTGCATTTCATTCGGATGGCGAGTTCCCGGCCGTAGCGGAGTTCCCGAGTGCCGTTTTTGCTGGTTCGGACCGTATGCCAGACCTTGGCAGACTTCTTTTCCCGCTGGTTTGTCTTTCTGTGCGGCTTTAACGCAGGTTTCTCGGCGCCAGAATCGTTTTTGGCCCCTGGGGTAGGCTTGGATAAGGGGCACAGTGTCGGAAGCGTTCTAGGGTCGCCGAAACCGCCTTCTCGGGCACGAAGAGGATTTTTCACGATATTTCCCTCCCCAGCGCGCCAAGGACAAGCGCCGCGTAAATAAGAAACCCGACGTTGGCCCCAAACCTGGAGCCGTACCACGCTGCTACGCTTGCGGTTCGTCCCGATCCCGTGGTATGTTCCAGCTCGTTGGTCGTGCTGGTGGGCTTGCTCGTAGCTGGGCAAGCCTGCCGTTTTTCTTGGTCGTGCTGCATGGGTCAGCCCTCCTGCAGTTCAAGCTGGCCCGCGATGTCGCGCAGGAGCTTGGCGACGCTGGCATTGTCGCGGACAGGGAAGCGCACGGCAACGCATACAGCGGCGGCGGCGAGGTCGAGGCGCTTGTAGAAATCCTCTTGCCCGATGAGCTTGGCGGCGACGTCAAACGCGTATTCGGTGTACTTGGCGACAGTCGGGGTTTTGGGGGTGCTGGTCATGGTCAGCCCTCCTTGACCGCGTACTGTTCGATGAACGCCAGCACGGACGGACGCCACACCAAGCGCATTCCGCGCACGCGCCCGGGTTGCTTAATGAGGGCGGTCTTGATGTTGCCCTCTCGTATCTGCTGGTACCAAAAGGGTCGACTGGCCCCTTGGTAGTATCCCCTTGACGGGAAGCGATCCCAGACGGCATCCGTGCCGCTTTTTCCAATCACCATGTTCTTATTCATTGTCGGTTCTCCGCTCACTTCTTCGCCCGCCCGTTGCGGCCGATTCGTCGTTGAGCGTCCCCGACTAAATATGAAAAGATTTGTGCGCCCAATGTGCGCCACGACGCACAAAAGAACGCCCACGATTTGCGGGCGTTTAGGGGCGAGTTTTGTGCGCGATTTGTGCGCGGGTCTATGCCGCGAGAGGGTTATCCGTCAACGAGGACGGCCCCTGTCGGCGTAATACTTCCGCCGAAAGCGATTTTCCGTCACCTTGAACATGCACCTTACCTGCCGAGCCTTCTTGAAGGCCAAACCAATAGCGCCGCGAGGCAGTTTCCCGTTGGGCTTACGCTTGGCCTCTAGCAACGCTTCAAACTTGTCGAAGGCATCTTTCCAGTTGTCCGCATCGTACCCCTGGCCGTCTTTGGGCGGGCGGGTTTTCTTGTCGCGCTGACGGAATCCAGCGTCCACGCCAGCAAGAGTTTTGGCCCCCACCACCTTCACCAGCCGATCTTCAAGATTGGCCCGCTTTTGGAGGTCTCTCTTTGCGCGGGCCAGGTCCCGCACCCGCTGGACGCCTTCGGGGATTTTCTCGCCCTTGCTGATTGCCACTGCGTTTTTGAGCGCCACGAGTTTCGGTTTGTCGATGTTCATTTCCCGATCTCCTTCGTGACGTCGGGCAGCGCGTCAATTGCCCGCTTCATGGTTTTTTGTTCAATGTGCGTATAGGCCCGGCTGATCGCTTCCGTCTTATGTCCGATGATCTCCATCGCCACCACGTCCGAAACGCCCGCATTCTTCAAAAGGCTTGTGGCAGTATGGCGCAAGCAGTGGAAGGTGACTTCCGATGCCTCCCGCTTGGCGCTGCGCCCTTGCTTGTGCGCCTTGTGGTCGGGCAGTTCCTTCCGAAGTCCAGCCGCCACGAGGATCTTGGCGAAGGCTTTTGAGTTTTGGGAAACCGTGGAAGCATCCGCCACAGGGAACACCTGGGCGTTGGGGGATTTCGGAACCTTCGCCTTTCCGATCCAGTCCAGCAAAGGCGCGGCGAGAGGAATATCCAGCACCGCCCCCGTCTTGCCCGTCACGTAGCGCACCACGCCTTCCGCCGTGTCGATCTGGTTCCAAGCCAGGCTTGTAATGTCGGAAAGCCGCTGGCCCGTGTAGAGACCGAACAAGATGATGCCCAGCCACTCCCCATCGGCCACGTTCAGAATCCGCCGCATCTCTTCCAGCGTAAAGGCNNGGGTTGGCAGTCACCAGCCCCTCCCTCGCCGCTTGCGTCCATGCTCCCCGGAGGATCTTCAAATGCTTATTCACCGTTCCCGCCGCCAGCCTCCCGGCGAGTCCGTCGCGCCATGCGGTCACTTGGGCAGTGGTCACTTGGGAGAGGTCTTTTTCGGCCCGCTTGCCAATGCTCTCCATGAACCCGGACCCGACGTTGCGGTATTCCACGGCGGAGGAATCGGCAATCTCCAATTCCTTCCGCTTGGCCCAACCGTCCAAGAAATCTTTGACGGTCTGCCTCTTCACAGTGTCGCCCGTGGCGCGGAAGAACATGTCCGCCGCCACCCGGCGCACCTGGTCTTCCGTCAGCACCCCCGCCCGCGCCCGGCCCGCCACCTTCTCCCATGCCACCAGCACTTGTGCGGCATCGGCACGGTTGAGGCACTTGGTGGACCGCCACATTTGCCGCCCGTCCGGGCCATACCACTTGGCCCACCAGAACGGCGAGCGCCCATCCGACCTCTTATGCAAACTACCCACAACAGCCTCCTTTCAGTTTTGGTGATACTATAGGTGACACTGTTTTGGTTGTCAAGGATGGTCAGAACATTAGGGAATTTGCATATTTATAGGGTTAAAAGGT
>DMJA01000116.1 GCA_003451935.1 Verrucomicrobiota bacterium
CCAAAAACCGGGGATGGTCCTGGGGAATCGGTGCGCGCCGGGCCGCAAGGGCCCCAAAATGGCGGAAAAGGATGTTTGGAGGGCATTTGGTGGCTTCAAAACGGCTAAAAATCGTTAAAAATGGTCAATTTTGTTTTTTTTGAACGATTTTGGAGGCATCTGCGGCGATTTGACTCAAAGGAGGCAAACGCCTTGCCAAGGGGGGCGGGGGGTGGCATACAGGGCAAACAGTTTTCCAAGGAGATTGGGCCATGCCGTTTGAAAATGGATCAGTGAGTTTTCGGATGCTGGAATTGCCACGGGCGTTTCCAAAGGATTTCGCGGAAAAATTCGCGGCGCACCGGGCGAAATCGCTGGACGCGGTGGGGGCGGGCGAGCAGCGCGGGTGGGTGACGGGTCGGCATCTGCTGGATTCGCACATCACGGAGGATTCGGCGATGCATGCCGGTTGGATCCGGCTGGCGTTGCGCCAGGCGGAGCGCAAAGTGCCGGCCGCGCTGCTGAAGGCGGAATGCCGCATGGAGGAACTGGCGGTCATGGCGGCGGAAGGCAAGCCCTATTTGAAGGCGAAGGCGCGCGCAGAAATCCGCCAATCGGTGACGGAGCGCCTGTTGCCGAACATGCCCCCCCAACTGCGGGCGATTCCATTCGTTTACATGCCAGGTTCAACTCATCTCTATGTGACGGCCCTGGCCACCTCTCCGCTGGATGTGTTCAACGCCGCGTTGGCTGCGACGCTGGGCTTCGGCGGCGATCCCTCGACACCGGAAACGCTGGGGGCGACGCTGAAAAAGATGGATTTGCGGGATCTGCCGGGCGCGAGCTTCTCGCCGGAGATGGAAAGCGAGGCGATGGAAGCCGCGCCGGGGCGCGAGTTTTTGACGTGGCTGTGGTTCAAGGCGGAGACGCAGAATGGCAAGATGGCGCTGTCAGAAGGCCGCGACCTGGGCGTACTGCTGGAAGGCCCGCTGACCTTCACCCACGAGGGCAACGGGGCGCACGCGGCGGTGCTGAAAAAGGGCGCGCCGGAGAACAGCATCGAAGCGAAGACCTGCCTGCTGAGCGGGAAAAAACTCAAAGAAGCGAAGATCACCTTTGCGCTGGACGAACACCACCTGTGGTCGTTTGGTTTCGAGGCGGATCAATTCCTGATCCGGGGGCTCAAATTGCCGCAGGGCGAGGGGCAGTTGGATGCCATCAGCCGCTTCCAGGAACGGATGATTTTTTTGGAACAGTGGCGCGAGATTTTCCTGGATTTGTTCGGCGCGTTCGTGGAGGTGCGGCGCGAGGCGCGGAAGTGGAAGAACGCGGTGGCCGACATCCGCGAGTGGGTGAAGGGGCGTCCGGGGCGGAGATAGCGCAATGCGCACACAAGGGTAAACCGTTTTATTTTTCCGGCTGTTTTTCGTTTGGTTTAGAGGGTGGCACCGGGATATTCTCGACAAACAATAGTTGATGCCGAGTTCTTATTCGGCGCGGTGTCGCAAGAAATCCGTTCGAGGAGTGCATCCATGAGCAAGCGAGTCATCCTGTCCGTCCTGTTGTCCGCGCTATTAATTCTTCCGGTTGCTTCGGCCCAATCCATCCATCTCAATGCAGGAACCATTGACACGGGGCGAGCCACAAAGAAGGCCTTGTTGCGTGCGGGGGCTTCAGACTTCGCCGGCCGCCAGTTGCGCCTAGTGCAGTTCAACGGCCCGATCCAGCCGGAATGGGTCGAACAGTTGAAGGGCAGTGGATTCCAGATCGTGGATTATATTCCCGAAAACGCCTATCTGGTCTATGGCGGCTCGGCGGCGGTGAACGCGTTGCAGGCCCGCGCCAAGCACGTGAAATGGCAGGGGGCGTATCTGGCGGCCGACAAGATCCATCCGCGCGCAAAGCCCGAGGCGGCAAAGGCGCGGCGCGCTCTCACGGGCGAAGACGATTTGTTCGCGGTGCAGCTCGTGCTGGATGAAGTCGCGAACGCTGAAACCGTCGCGATCCTGACGGGCATTGCCAAGGAGCCCTTGAAGCGCAACAACGCGTTCCGCCATTACCGCAACATCGTTGTGCGGATGGATCCCGCCGAGGTCGAAGCAATCGCGTCGCGGCCGGACGTGATTTCGGTCGCGCCCTACGCCATGCCCAAGAAGTTCGACGAGCGGCAGGGCATGATCGTGGCCGGACAGTTGACGGGCGACGGGCCGACGGGGCCGGGTTATCTGGCGTGGCTGACCTCGAAGGGATTCACCCAGCAGCAGTTCGTCGATTCGGGCCTCGTGGTGGATGTGTGCGACTCGGGCCTGGACAACGGATCAACGAATGCCAACCACTTCGGACTGTACGTCAGCGGCAACACGGGACTGGCCAGCCGCGTGGCCTATGCGCGCCTCGAGGGAACGCCCAACACCGGCAGCACCATCCAGGGCTGCGACGGCCATGGCACGCTCAATGCGCACATCATCGGTGGCTACAACAATCTCTCCGCTGGCTTCCCCCATCAGGATTCCGCGGGGTTCCGCTATGGCCTCGGCATTGCGCCGTTCGTCAAGCTGGGCTCTTCCACGATCTTCGATTCCAGCGAGTTCACCAGTCCGGACTACGAGGATATGATTTCGCGGGCTTACCGCGACGGGGCGAAAATCAGTTCCGACAGCTGGGGCGCGGACACCTACGGGGGCTATGACATCGACGCGCAGGCCTACGACGCGCTGGTGCGCGATGCCCAGCCGGCAGACTCCGCCGTGCCCGCCGCCGGCAACCAGGAAATGACCATTGTGTTCGCCGCCGGCAACGCGGGTCCCGGCACAAGCACCGTCGGATCGCCCGGCACGGCCAAGAACGTGATTACCGTCGGCGCCGCCGAGAACGTCCACTCGCACGCGATCACCAACGGCGGCAACAGCGCGACGGGCGCCGACGGTTGCGACACGCCGGATGCCGAGGCCAACAGCGCCAACGACATCGCCAGTTTCTCGAGCCGCGGTCCCTGCAGCGACGGCCGCGTCAAGCCTGAGATCGTCGCCCCCGGCACGCACGTCACCGGCGGCGTGGCGCAACAGGTCAAGGCGATGGCCGGCACCGGCAACGACATCGCCTGCTTCGATGGCACGGGCGTGTGCGCTCTGCCGGGTGGCGGCACCGCCGGCAGCACGAACAACTTCTTCCCGCTGGGCCAGCAGTGGTACAGCACTTCGTCCGGCACGAGCCATTCGACCCCGGCGGTGGCTGGCGGCGCCGCGCTGGTTTGGCAGTATTTCGTCAACCAGGCCTGGGGCCAGCCGAGCCCGGCGATGGTGAAGGCCTATCTGATGAATTCCGCGCGCTATATGACCGGCGTGGACGCGGCCGACGACCTGTGGTCCAACGACCAGGGCATGGGCATGATGAACCTGGATCTCGCCTTCGATGGCGTGGACCGCATCCTGCGCGACCAGGTTCCCGCCGATACCTTCACCGCCAGCGGCCAGTCGCGCGCGGTCAGCGGTCTTGTCGTGGATTCCGGCAAGCCGGTCCGCATCAGCCTTTCGTGGACGGATGCGCCGGGCTCGACCTCGGGCAATGCCTACAACAACGATTTGAACCTGAGCGTGACGGCCGGGGGCAAAACCTATCTGGGCAACGTGTTCAACGGGGCGGTTTCGACCAATGGCGGGGTGGCCGACGCCAAGAACAACACGGAAAGCGTCTTTCTGCCGGCGGGCACCACGGGCGCGGTGGTGGCCGTGGTTTCGGCCGCGAACATCAATTCGGACGGCGTGCCCAACGTGGAGCCGGCTTTGGACCAGGACTATGCGCTGGTGGTCTATAATTTCACGGAAGTGCAGATGCCGGTGGTGATGGGCGAAGGCAGCGCGTTGAGGGCCGAAAGCTGCGGCGTGGTTGCCAACGGCGCGATTGATCCGGATGAAACCGTGACCGTGGATTTCGTGCTGCGCAACGCCGGCACCGCCCACACGACGAATGTGGTGGCGACGCTGCTGGCGGCGGACGGCGTCGTCGGGCCCGATGGCCCCCGCAGCTACGGCGCCTTGCTGGCCGGCGGCGCGCCCGTCACCAATTCATTCACCTTCGCGGCCACCGGCGAATGCGGCGGCACGCTAACGGCGACCTTGGCATTGGACGACAACGGGACGGACCTGGGGCAGGCGGTGTTTCAATTCCGGTTGGGCGGCACCACGGAAGTCAGTTCGTCCAAGACCAATGGCGCAACCATCACGCTGATCGACAACGCCTCGGCCTCTCCCTATCCCGGCACCATCACGGTTGCGGACATGGCCGGCACCGTCAGCAAGGTGACGGCCACCCTGCGCGGATTCAGCCATGCCTACCCGGAGGACGTGGACGTCATCCTCGTCAGCCCGGGCGGCCAGGCGGTTTCGCTGATGGGCGCCGTCGGCGGTGGCACCAGCGTGAGCGGCGCGACGCTGACCTTCGACGACGATGCGGCCTCGACGCTCGGCACGACCATACTCTCGGGCACCTATAAGCCGTCGGGCATGGCGGAAACGATGAATTCGCCCGCGCCGGCCCCGCCCTACGGCTCGGCCATGGCCGACTTCAATGGCAGCGATCCCAACGGCGTCTGGAAACTCTATGCGCTGGATGCCGCCGCCACCGATGCCGGCAGCATTGCGCAGGGCTGGTCGATCACCGTGACCGCCGCCGAGCCGCTGTGCTGCGGCAGCAACAAGCCGCCGCTCTTCAGCTACTTGCCCAACAAGAGCATTGTTGAAAGCAATCTGCTGAGCTTCGCGGTGACGGCGACCGATCCCTACGATGGCGATCCCATCACGATGGTCGCCAGCAATCTGCCGGCGGGTTCGGCGTTTCCCGTCACCAACGGTCTCGGCA
This sequence comes from Verrucomicrobiota bacterium, assembly GCA_003451935.1. Classification (GTDB taxonomy): domain Bacteria; phylum Verrucomicrobiota; class Kiritimatiellia; order CAIQIC01; family Lenti-01; genus Lenti-01. Next base: position 4,837 of record DMJA01000116.1, read on the forward strand.
CCTTCATTTGGGAAAGTGCCGCCCCGACTGGAACCTATTCCGTGAGTTTCCATGCGCAGGACAAGGATGGCGCCGTGGAGAAGACGATTTCCATTGATGTGCTGCCGACTCCGTTCGTGGACACCAACTGCCATGTGGTCCTTTCGGAATATGTCGAAGGCTCGTCCAACAACAAGGCCGTCGAAATCTACAACCCGACTCTGGATCCCCTGGATTTGTCCGCCGGGCAGTATGCGGTCCAGATCTATGCCAATGGCGCCGCTTCCGCCAGCAGCACGATCAACCTGACGGGAACCATCCCCCCGCAGGATGTGTTTGTGCTGGCCAACAGTTCCGCCTCCGCCGCCATTCTGAACGTGGCGGACATGACGAGCGGCAGCCTGACGTTCAACGGCGATGACGCCGTGGTGCTGCGAAGCGGCGGAACGAACGGCCCTGTGGTGGATTCCATCGGCGTGGTGGGGACCGATCCCGGAACGGAATGGGGAACGGGGTTGACCTCCACGGCCGACAACACCCTGCGCCGAAAGGCCACGGTCAAGCAGGGCGACACCAATACGGTGGATGCCTTCGCTCCGGCGACCGAGTGGGACGGATATGCGGTGGACACGTTCGACGGCCTCGGCGCCCATACGAGCGACTGCTCCGGCCCCGGTCTGCCGACGCCTCCGATGCTCAATGCCATCGGCAACAAGTCCGTCGCCGTGAGCAACGCCCTCCAGTTCAACGTGGTGGCCACGCCGACGGATGCCGACGCCGTGACGCTGACGGCCAGCAACCTGCCCGCCGGCGCGACCTTCGGCGCGACCAACGAACTCGGTTCCTTCGTTTGGGAGAACGCCTCGCCGACGGGCATCTACAGCGTGACCTTCTACGCCACGGACAAGGACGGAACCGACGAGGAGACCATCTCCATCACGGTTAGCGAAGAGGCTCCGCCCGGCGGTAGCACCTATGCCGAGACGTTCGATAACACCTTGTTCTGGGGCGGAGGTGTCTTCGGCAGCTACAACGCCAAGTCCTTCACGAACGACACGGTGGAGCCAATGGGTGACTTTTTCATGACCACCAGCGCCGTTCGCGAAACGACCTATTCCGTTACCAGCAATTCCTGGCGGCTGGGGAGCGATACGGCCCAGAACGTCTATCTGCGCTATGTGGTGCAGACCAATATCACCCGCGTAGCCGTGCAACTGGCCCGCTGGGACAACATCCCGACTCCGAACTTTGAGATCCGCTACAGTACCGACCTGGGCGGCAGCTACACGACATTGCTTGCCACCAACGGCAACTGGTTTGCAGTGGCCGACAAGGTGTTCCAGGCGTACGACTCGGGAACGGTTAACATCCAGCCCTCGGGCGGGCAGCCGGTGTGGATTGAAATTTTCCGTAGCAGTGGCGAACGCCTGCTGGTCGACAATTTCGAGGTGGATTTTGGCGGTGCTGGCGGCGCCGTCACGCCGCCGCCGAGATTCGAGGCTTTCGTGATGTCGAACGGTATTCCGGCCTCGGCGACCTTCTTGACAGTTACGGGACAACTATATCGCTTGGATTACAGCCTCGATATTACGGCGGTTCCTGTCGCGTGGGCGGAAGCCGACAGCGCGACGGGCACCGGCGGCGACATCACACTGTCCGACACCAACAACCTGGATGTGAAGCGGTATTACCGCATTGTGGCCCCGTAGATCGACCGGGCCTGCCTGCGCGCCGCGTTCCGCGAGGGACGCGGCGTATTTTTTCAAGGGAGGAAATCGGACCGTGTCCCCCATGCCCGCCTTTTCCCTATTGCCAAATGTCCGCAGTGGGGTATCGTCAGCCCATCATTTGAACGGAATTCTTCCACACGGGAGCGGCACATGAAGAAATGGATTTTGCTGGGGGTGGGTTTGTGCTGGTCGGGGCTGGCCTTCGCCGCGGAGTTGAAGGTGGATTTCACGTTCCCGGCGGAAGATGTGGAATTGGTGGCGGCGGGGCCATACACAACCATCGGGCTGGCGGGCGGTTCCCGGGTCGTGGATGAGGCCGGGGCGCCGTCGATGTCGGCGAAGTTCGCGAACATCCTGCTGCCGGCCGGGGCGAAGAACATTTCGATTTCGGCGAACGGCGAGTGGACGCTGCTGGCA
>DMJA01000284.1 GCA_003451935.1 Verrucomicrobiota bacterium
CCCTCCCCTTGCGAATTGTTAAAAGAATGTTTGGACCCGTTCCTCTGCTTGACGGCCCATAGTCCGCTCACTACCCTAGGGTTGCGCAAGAGAGGTCGCGCGTGCGGCCCATTGGGCAAAACCAAGGAGAAGTTAGATGAAAAAGCTACTGGTTATGTTGATGGCGCTGGGCCTTGTTGCCACGGTGGCAACCGCCGGCAGCGGCGTTGGCGTGTTTGGATCGTATCTGGATGCCAAGGATCCCGGACCGGGCTTTGGCGGCGGCATCAAATTCAAGACCGATCTGGTGGATTACCTCGGAGTCGAAGCCCGAGCCTCCTGCATCACCCAGTTCGACGAGGATGACAGCGACGACGGCGTCTATCTGATTCCGTTGGAAGCCGGCCTGGTCTTCAACCTGCCCTTGGGCGACGACGCCCCCATCACCCTCTACGGCGGCGGCGGCATCGGCTATGCCATCATTCCGGAAGCCGACGACATCGATCTGGACGACTCGTTCTGCTTCTACGGCGTGGCCGGGGCGGAATTCGGGCTGGGTGAATCCGCCTCGCTATTCGCCGAAGCCCAATATCGCGTTCTCGAAGTGGATGGCGCGGAAGTGGACGGAGAGGATGTCGATCTCGGCGACGAAGAGGTTGAATTCTCCGGCATCGGCATCAACGCGGGCCTGTTGTTCCGCTTCTAATCCACGGGTTTTCCGTTTGGGTAATGAACATTCCGGCGCCGGAAAACATCCGGTGCCGGAAAATCCAAACCCCGCGTTGCTTCGGCTGCCCCCCCGCGATCGCGGCAGGGTTTCACCCCATGGGAAAGGGGAATCCGTCCAGCTATGCTTTTACCTGTATTCAAAGTAATTACCCAAGGAGTGCTGACATGAAAAAATGGATTATCCTCGTTGTTCTGGCTCTTTTCGTCCTCCCCGCCGTCCAAGCGGCAGACCAGGCGCATCGCATCGGCGGTGGCGTAAATTACTGGAGGGCCATCGATGACCTCGATGAAGACTTCGACGACAATGGACTCAGCTATCTGGCCTCCTACCAGTACTGGCCCACGCTGATCGGCCTCCAGGCCGACGTCGAATTTCTCCCCGACCTCTTCGGTGAGGATGCCATTGCCCCGGCCGCCTACCTTCTCGTCGGCGGCGCCATCTATGCCGCGGCCGGCGTGGGCATCGTCAACTACGACGGCGAATGGGCCGACGACCCCTTCTTTGCCCTGAAGGCGGGGCTGAATCTCGAGCTCCTCCCCAGCATCTATCTGGATGTTTCCGGCAGCTATCGCTTCAACAGCGAAATCGATCTCGGAGACGCCGTCGACGCCATCGATACCGATACGGTGTTCCTCGGCGCCGCCGTTCGATTCGGCTTCTAAAAACCAGCAGCCGCCCTCCGTCCTGCCGCCGAAAGGCGGCAGGACTTTTTTTGCCCCTTTGCAGAGGAGGTGAACGGCTTTTTCCCCTCGCCCCAAAAGACACGGTGTGGTAGAAACCACGATTCGGAGGGCCGTACAGGCTCCCCGCCCGCAAGGAGACCATTGAACAGATGAATATTTCAGGCCGCATCAAGCAAGGCTTCTACTTCGATTCCGTCACCCTCATGCGCACGGGGCGCGAACTGTCTGGATTCCCCGGCGTCGCCGAGGCTTCCGTCGTCATGGCCACCGAGGCCAACAAATCCATCCTCGCCATGTCCGACCTGCTCCTGCCCGAATTCAAGAAGACCGGCGACCAGGATCTGCTCATCGTTGTGAAGGCCAAGGACGCCAAGATCGCGAACGAGGCCCTGGCCAAGGCCGAGGAGCTGCTCGCCCGCAAGAAGAAACCCGCCGCCGCAGGCGGCTCCGCCGCCCCCGCGCCGCGCGACATCGCCTCCGCCGCCGCCGCCCTCCCCGGCGCCAACCTCGCCCTCATCTCCGTCGCCGGCCGCTACGCCGCCCGCGAGGCGCGCAAGTCGCTCGCCGCCGGCCTCCACGTGATGCTCTTCTCCGACAACGTCTCCATCGAGGACGAAGTCGCCCTCAAGAAGGAAGCCCACAAGAAGGGCCTGATCGTGATGGGGCCCGACTGCGGCACCTCCATCATCAACGGCGTGCCACTGGCCTTCGCCAACGTCGTCCCGCGCGGCTCCATCGGCATTGTCGGCGCCTCCGGCACCGGCACGCAGGAAGTCGCCTGCATCATCGCCAACGAAGGCTCCGGCGTCTCCCAGGCCATCGGCACCGGCGGCCGCGACGTCAAGGACGCCGTCGGCGGCATCACCTTCCTCGACGCCATGCAGGCCTTGGCCGCCGACCGCGAAACCAAGGTGCTCCTCCTCGTCGCCAAGCCGCCGCAGCCGAAAGTCCTGAAAAAGGTCTACGCGCTCATCCGCAAGATCAAGAAGCCCGTCGTGGCGCTGTTCCTCGGCGAGGGGGGCCGGCCCTCCACGCTGGAACAAGCCGCCCATCTGGCCGTCGCCCACGCCAATGGCGACGACCCCGCCCAGGCCATCGCCCACCTCGGCAAACGCGATGAAATCCTCCTGGCCGAAGCCCGCCAGATCGTCGCCAAGCGCAAGCGCCCGCAGGGACGCTACCTGCGCGGCCTTTTCAGCGGCGGCACCTTCTGCGCCGAGGCGCAGGTCGTCCTCGATGGCGTTGTCCGCCACATCCACTCCAACGCCCCGCTGGGCGATTCCGTAAAGCTCAAGAACGCCTGGAAGCCCGAAAAGAATTCCGTCATCGATCTCGGCGAGGACGAGTTCACCGTCGGCCGCGCGCATCCGATGATCGACTACACGCTGCGGAACAAGATGATCCTCGACGAAGCCGCCAAGCCCGAGACCGCCGTCATCCTCATCGATGTCGTGCTCGGCTACGGCGCGAACCTCGACCCCGCCGCCGAGCTGGTCCCCGTGATCCAGAAAGCGGCGAAGAAGGTCTTCGTCGTCGCCGGCATCACCGGAACCATCGGCGACCCCCAGAACCGCGCCAAGGTCGTCGAGGCGCTCCGGGAGGCCGGCGCCCACGTCCAGCTCACCAACGCCGCCGCCTGCAAGCTCGCCGGCTACCTCGCCGCCGAAGTCGCCCGCCAAAACCGCTGATCCGCGAAGGAACCCGCCATGAGCATCCAAAAACTGTTTTCCGCCCCGCTTCAAGTCGTCAACGTCGGCATCGAAGCCTTCAAAGAGACTTGCGAGAAGTTCTCCCCCCCCTCCATCCAGGTGGACTGGCGGCCGCCGGTCGATGTCTCGCCCGAGTCCGAAGCCATTCTTGCCAGGCATGCGACCAAGATCGAAAAGGCCAACCAGAAGGCGATGGAGATCATTCTTGCCGGCACGCCCAAGCTCGTCGGCCTCGACATCGCACGGAACGTCATTCCCGGCATGACCGAGAACACCATCCTGCACGCCGGCCCGCCGATCACGTGGGACCGCATGTGCGGGCCCATGCGCGGAGGCATCCTCGCCGGCCTCGTCTACGAAGGCCGCGCCTCCACCATCGAGGAGGCCGAGAAGCTCGCTTCCTCCGGCAAAATCCAATACGCGCCCTGCCACGAGCACGGCACCGTCGGTCCCATGGCGGGCATCGTCACCCCTTCCATGCCCGTCATGGTCATCCGCAACGAGAAGTTCGGCAACACCGCCTTCTGCACCCTCAACGAAGGCCTCGGCAAGGTGCTCCGCTACGGGGCCTTCGGCGATGAGGTGACCACCCGTCTCAAATGGATGGAGAAAACCCTCTACCCCGTCCTCAAGGCCGCCATCGCCCACTCGGGCCCCATCGACCTGAAGAACCTGATCGCGCAGGCCCTCCACATGGGTGACGAGGTCCACAACCGCAACCGCGCCGGGACCTCCCTGCTCTATCGCGCCATCGCCCCCGCCATCCTCGCCACGTGCGAAAGCAAGGAAGACGCCGTCGCCGTCCTCAACTTCATCAACGGCAACGACCACTTCTTCCTGAACCTCTCGATGCCCGCCTGCAAGGCCACCCTTGACGCCGCACGCGGCATCAAAGGCAGCTCCATCGCCGTCGTCATGGCTCGCAATGGCACCGACTTCGGCATCCAGCTCGCCGGCACCGGCGACCTCTGGTTCACCGCGCCGGCCGAGGTTCCCGACGCCCTCTACTTCGCCGGGTTCACGAAGGACGACGCCAACCCCGACATCGGCGACAGCGCCATCACCGAGACCGGCGGCCTTGGCGGCTTCGCCATCGCCGCCGCCCCGGCCATTGTGCAGTTTGTCGGCGGCGCCGCCAGTGACGCCCTGCGCTACAC
>DMJA01000115.1 GCA_003451935.1 Verrucomicrobiota bacterium
AACTTTTTTCCACACCATGGAAAAACGGCGCCCGATTTTTCCACACCGTGGAAAAATCAATCCCCGTTCTGCGCGGGGCGGAAGTCCTGCAGGTGGAGCTGGAGGTATTCCTGCCCGTTGTAGCGGTTCAGGATCAGGTTGAAGGCGATGTCGAGCGGACCCTCGGGCACTTCGCGCTCGCCCATGCCGAAGCCGATGGCTTCGCGCTGCTTGCCGCCCATCGAAAAGAGCAGCTTCAAATGCTTGCCGCCGATGACGCGCGCCGGGAACAGCGGCGCGACGTTGCGCACCGCCCACACCGGCAGCGGATTCGAATGGCCGAACGGACGCAGGCGGTTCTGGTCGTGGTAGAGGGAATCGCCGATGTCGCCCGGCGCGATCCACGCATCCACCATCAACTGGCGGCGCTGGTCCCCCTGGCTGAGCGTTGCCGCGCAGTCCGCGTTGAAGCGGGCGGAAAATTCGGCGATGCGGCTCTGGTCCACCTCGAGGCCGGCCGCCATCGCGTGGCCGCCGTAGCGGCGCAGCATCGGCGAGCACTGCTGGAGATGGCTCAGCAGGTCGAACCCGGGGATGCTGCGGCAGGAGCCGCGGCCCACTCCGTCGTCGTCCATGCCAATGACGACCACCGGCCGGTTGTAGCGGCTGGCGATGCGCGAGGCCACGATCCCGATCACGCCCGCGTGCCAATGGGGATGCGCCACCACCAGCCCGAAATCCTTGTCCGCGTCGAAGCGGCGGTCGAGATCCTCGCAGGCCTCGCTGACGATGCGGTCCTCGATCTCCTGCCGCTTGCGGCTGGCATCGTCGAGCTGCTGGGCCAGGATCTTCGCGCGCGGCTCCTGCTCCGTCAGCACCAGCTCCAGCGCGGCGTCGGCGTTGCCGAGCCGGCCGGCGGCGTTGATGCGCGGGCCGATCATGAAGCCGATGTGGTACGTGTCCACCGGGCCGGTGATGCCCGCCGCCTCGATCAGCGTGCGCAGGCCCACGGACTGCGTCTTGTTCAACAGCATCAGGCCGTGATAGACCAAGATCCGGTTTTCCTTCAGCAGCGGCACGATGTCCGCCACGGTCCCGACGGCGACCAGCTCCATGTAGGTCTTGAGGTCCAGCTTTTCGGCGGCTTCCATCTTGCGCTGGCGCGCGGCCTTGATCAGCCCGTGGCAGACCTTGAAGGCCACGCCCACCCCGGCCAGCATCCGGATCTCGTCCGGGCATCCGCCGAGCTTGGGATTCACGATGGCGCAGGCTTCGGCCACGCCTTCCGCGGCGGGCTCGTGGTGGTCGGTCACGACCACGTCGATGCCGAGGCGCGCCGCCTCCTTCACCGCCTCGACGGAGCTGGTGCCGCAATCCACGGTGATGATGAGGTTGGGGCGGAACATCTCCACGCAGCGGTGCAGGGTCTCGACGCCGAGGCCATAGCCGTCCTCGATGCGATGCGGCAGGAAGGGCGAGGCGACCGCCCCCAGCCCGCTGAGCACCTGGATCATCAGGGCCGTGGCCGTCACGCCGTCCACGTCGTAGTCGCCGTAGACGAGGATGGAGCTGCCCTGCTCGATGTGCGAGAGGATCAGCTCCACCGCCTTCGCCATGCCCGGCAGGGAAAAGGGATCGGTCAGGTCCGCGAGCCGCGGCTGGAGGAACTTGTCGATCTCCGCGTGATCGACCAGCCCGCGCGCGACGAGCGCGCGGGCCATCGCCCTCGAAAAGCCGTAGGCCGCGGCGATGCCCTCCGCCACCTCGGGCGCGGCTTCGGCCGTCGTCCAGCGCTTTTCGGAGCGGACCACCATCGGACTACTTCTTGGCCGCTTCGAGGGCGACCTTGGGCCGCACCGCCAGCATGACCGGCGAGGCGATGAAGACCGACGCATAGGTGCCGGCGACCACGCCGACGAAGATCGCCAGCGCGAAGTCGAAGATCGCGCCGCCGCCGAACACCATCAGCATCGCCACGCTCAGCAGCGTCGTCAGCGAGGTCAGCAGCGTGCGCGACAGCGTCGCGTTGATGCTCTCGTTGACCACGGCCTTGTCCAGCCGCCCGCCGCGCAGCTTGCGCGTCTCGCGGATGCGGTCGAACACCACGATGGTGTCGTTCACCGAATAGCCCACCACGGTCAGCAGCGCGGCGATGCTCGTCGTCGTGAGCTGGCGGCCGAAGAGGAAAAAGACGCCGAGCGTGATCAGGACGTTGTGGAGCAGCCCGACGACCGCGCCGATGGCGAACGAGAATTCGAAGCGGATGGTGATGTAGACGATCATGCCCAGCAGCGAAAGGCCGAGGGCGATCAGGCCGCTGCGCTGCAGCTCCTTGCCCACCTGCGGACCGACGGTGTCCTCCTGGATCAGCTTGAAGCCGTTGGCCGCGAACTGCTCGCCGAGCACCTTCTGGACGGCCGCGCCCTCTTCGGGGGTGGCGACCTTGACCGCGAGCACTTCGTTCTGCTCGGCGCCCGCGCCGCTGCGCTGGTACTGGATGCCCGCGTCGCGGATGCCCGCGCCGGTGAACGCCGTGCGCAGGGCGTCCACGTCGGCCTTCTGCGAGAAGTCCAGCGAGAGCTGCTGGCCGCCCGTGAAGTCCACGCCGAAATTGGCCCGCCCGTGCTGGTAGCCCATGAATGCCCCGGCCGCGAGGACCACGATGGAAAGGACCGCCGCCACGTGCCGCAGGCCCATGAAGTCGATCTTCGTCTCCTTGACCCACTGCGTCATCTTCAGGTTGTGCAGCCAATCGCGGTGCTCGAGGAATTCGAACACCATGCGCGTGACGACGATCGCCGTGTACATGCTGGCGAGGATGCCGGCCGTCAGCGTGATGGCAAAGCCCTTGACGGGGCCCGAGCCCTGCCAGAACAGGATCACCGCCGTCAGCAGCGTGGTCAGGTTCGAGTCGAAGATGGTGGAGAACGCCTTGTCATAGCCCGCGGAAAGCGCCGCGCCGAAGCGCTTGCCCGTGCGCATTTCCTCGCGGATGCGCTCGAAGATCAGCACGTTGGCGTCCACCGCCATGCCCACCGTCAGCACGATGCCGGCGATGCCCGGCAGCGTGAGCGT
>DMJA01000048.1 GCA_003451935.1 Verrucomicrobiota bacterium
CCATCGGGTGGCGGCGTGGAGTTGTCGCGGCGATGCGCCAGCACGCGCATGCCGAAGGCCTGCCCGATGCGGGCGACGGCTTGGCCGATCTGGCCGAAGCCAACGATGCCAAGCGTCAGGCCCGCCAGTTCGGTCTGGGGCGACAGGCGGTAGCAATAATCTGGATTTTTCGTCCAGCCTCCGGATCGGGCGTCGGCGGAATGGAGAGCGACCTGATTGGTCAGTTCCAGCAGGAGGGCGAAGGTATGCTGGGCCACGGAATCCGTGCTGTAGCCGGGGACGTTGGTGACCACGATGCCTCGCTTATGGGCGGCGGCAAGATCCACCGTGTTCCACCCTGTGGCGAGGATGCCGACGTATTTCAGGCTGGGGGCATGGGCGAGGTTGTGGGCATCGAGGACAGCCTTGTTGAGCATCACTGCATCGGCATTTCCCACCCGGGCAAGCACATCGGCCGGCGCGGTGCGATCGTGGATGGTGCAATCGGCCAAGTCCTCGATGGAAGCCCAGGACAGGTCGCCGGGATTGGTGGCATAGGCATCAAGAATGACAAGATGAGGGCGTTTCATACCATGAATTCTGGAGGATGCCCGGGCCGGATTCAAGTCCCATCGGAGAAAAGGGGGCGATTCGATGTAGGATTTTTGTGAAGTAGGACTTGCGAAAAATTTACATTTAGAACATATTAAGCCGTATGAAGCAGGTTCCTATATGGGCGGCAATACGCATCAGCTCGATGCTGATGTGCGGTCTGTTGCTTGCGGAACCGGTTGCGGCGGCCACGCATCCCCTTGGATGGGGCTTGAATGCGGACAAACAGGCTTCCCCCGTGCCCACCAATGTCATGACCGATGCTTCTGTCATTTCGGCGGGCTATCTTCACAGCATCGCCGTGAAGGATGGCCGTGCGTGGGCTTGGGGCAACAACAGCTATTTGCAGACGAACGTGCCTGTTGTCGCCCAAAGCGGTGTGACCAACGTGGCCGGCGGCGGAACCTTCAGTTTGGCATTGAAGACCGATGGTTCCGTTATCGCATGGGGAGCCGGAATCGTGGCGACCAATGTGCCGGCTTCGACGACGAGCGGCGTGACGCAAGTGGCGGCAGGCGAATGGCATGCTTTGGCTTTGAAGGATGGAGGAGTCCTGGCGTGGGGTTCGAACAGCTATGGCCAGTGCAACGTGCCTGACACGCTGACCAATGGTGTCACCGCCGTTTCGGCGGGCGGCTATTACAGCATGGCGTTGAAGGACGGCGGGGTACAGGTTTTTGGCATCGATGCCACCAATGGATACGCCTATGGAATCCGGGACGTCCCGGCCGAGGCCAGCACCGGCGTACAGGCCATTTCGGCCGGTCGTTGGCACGCGCTGGCGCTGAAAAATGGCGGCGTCATCGCGTGGGGTGCGCCGCATTACGATGCTACTAATGTTCCGGCATCCGCGACCAGTGGCGTGACGGCGATTGCGGCGGGAGACTGTTTCAGCATTGCACGCAAGACCAATGGCACGCTGGTAATCTGGGGGGATGATACCAAGGGCCAGCTGCCGATTCCAAACTATGCCAGCAACGGGGTTTCTCAAATCGCGGCGGGCATGGGCCACTGCCTCGTGGTTTGCACGGCGATGCCGCCGCGCTTTGTCGACGCACGGATTTTACCGGATGCCTATCGCGGACATGAATATACCAACGGATTTGTGCAGGCCGCGGGTGATCCCGCCGTTCGCTACTACACAACCGGATCGTGGCCGGCGTGGATGTCGCTCAATGCGACCAATGGCGCCATCACCGGAACGCCCACGGCCTTGGGCATGAACTACTTCACGGTCATTGCCAGCAACGCGTTTGGCCGGGCGACCAATTCCTACCAGGTGAACGTGTTGGAATTGACGGGGCCGCCGATTTTAGTCACGACCAATCTGCCGGATGGCGTGCTGGGCGCGCCCTATAACCAGCAGATTGTGGCCAGCAACTTGCCGGTAGTCTTCTCGTTGACCGGCAATGGCAATTTGCCCCCTGGGTTAAACATGGACACGAACGGATGGATTTCCGGCATTCCGACGACTGTTAATCCGTATGGTTTCGAAATCCGTGCCACGAATAATTTTGGCACGAGCAACCGTTATTACTACATAACCATCCAGGCCCCGGCCGGCGCACCGGTGCTCGCCACGACCAATCCGCTGCCGAGCGCCGTGGTGGGCCAGCCGTACTTCTTCCAGATCGAGGCCGACAACTACCCGACGAATTTCAGCCTGCTGTCGGGGGCACTGCCGGACGGACTTGGATTGACCACGGCCGGAGCGGTTACGGGCACGCCGACGCAGATCCAGTCCGCCAATTTCACCGTGGTGGCCACAAACATGGCCGGTTCGGACTCCGAAACCTATGACTTGAATGTCCTCGGGCCGCCGATCTTTGTCACCGAAAGCCCCTTGCCGGATGGTGTCCTGGGTTCGGCCTATTCGTTCCAGATTGTCGCCACGGGCGATGCGCTCTTCAGCCGGGTGGCGGGTATTCTGCCGAACGGGCTGGGCCTGACCTCTGCCGGCATGGTGACGGGCACCCCGACCGTGGCGGGTCCATTCAACTTCACGGTGCGCGCGACGAACGACTATGGCTGGACCGACCGCGACTTTGCCCTCACGATCGGATCCGTGCCGGTGTTTGTCACGACCAGCCCTCTACCGGGTGGAACCTCGGGCGTGCCCTATTCGGTGCAGATCGTTGCGACAGGCGCAACGGCCTTCAGCTTGGAATCGGGAAGCCTGCCCGGCGGATTGAACCTCAGTGGTGCCGGGCTCTTGAGCGGCACTCCGTCGGGAGGAGGAGCCTTCAACTTCACGGTGCGCGCGACG
>DMJA01000272.1 GCA_003451935.1 Verrucomicrobiota bacterium
GCGGGCCGGCGGAAGTACGCGGAATACATGGCGGGGCGGGTGGAGGAAGTGCGGCATAGCGACCAGCCATGGAAGGCCGACGAGAATTGGCAAAAGATCCGTCGGGGATGGCATTTGGGCGGGGAGGGATTCCGCCGGGAAATGCTGGAACGGGTGGGGCAGGCGCTGGACACCGTCCGACGGGCATCGTACAGCGGGGATGCGGTGCGCGAGCATGGGGAGGCATGCGCGGAGGAATGGATCGCCAAGGGTTTGGCGGCGCTGGGGCTGACGGATTCCGACTTGGCGGAGCTGCGGATGAACAGTCCGGAGAAATACGCCTTGGCCTGGCTGGTACGCCGCCATGCCGGGGTGAGGCCGGCATGGATCAAGGAGCGGCTGAAAATGGGAACGGCGACCGGCTTCGCCAGTTTTCTGGTCCGGCTGGAGCGGGCGCGAAAGGGGGATTGGGGTTATGAGGCTTGGGGCCAAGTGAAAATTCTGGCGGGCAGAGCTGGTTGCAAGTGAAAATTATAAATTATAGGACTGACCCCTAGCTGATTATAGGACTGACCCCTAGCTGACCCCTAGCCGTGACCTATCGCAAAATTCCCCCCGCTGGATTTCAACTCAAAAGGAACAAGCGAGGGCGAAGAGGAGGGAGGAGAGGCGGTTGAGGTAGGCGAGGGCGGGAGGGGGGATCCGGTCCGGATGGGTTTCCTGCGCGCGGACGAGGTCGCGTTCGGCGCGGCGGCAGAAGGCGCGGGCCATGTGCGCGCGGGCGGAGGTTTCGCTTTCGCCGGGCAGGATGAAATGGCGAAGAGGAGGCCGCTTGCCGTTCAGCCGTTCGATTTCCCGGTCGAGGGCGGCGACGGCCGAGGCCTCGAGTTGTGGCCGCCCGGTCGCGAGTTCGGAGCCAATGAGGAGTATGTCGCGCTGGATGGATTCGAGCCGGTTGGCGTGGGGTTGGGCGCCGGGATGGGCGCGCAGGAGGCCGAGGACGGCATTGAGTTCGTCGAGGGCCCCGAGGGCGTCGAAGAGGACATCGGACTTGGAAAGGCGTCCGAGGCCGGGAAGCGGGGTGGAGCCGTCGTCGTTCATGCCAGGGAAAAATGGCAGAATCCGGCCGGGCAAGGCAAGCCCGGAGCCTTTCGTGCAAGTTTAACCTCAATTTAACTTGCGAATGGGGCGGGTGTGCCGCCATCTTTTACACAAGGTTGAGCGTTGCCGTGGCGATTCCAACGGGCGGAGGCCCGCATCAGCGGCGCGGTTCTCGATCGTTTGAATGGATGACGAGGAATGGCGGAGACCGACCCAGGACAATCCGGAGCGGACAAGGGAGGGAACACTCCCCCCCCGTTGACGGATGCCCAGTTGCGGTACCTGGCGCTGCGGGATCCGCTGACGGGGTTGCTGAACCGCCGGGGGTTCGACGAGGAGTTGCGGCGGGTCTGGCACGAGGGCCTCGAAAACGCCTTTCCGATCGGCCTGCTGATCATCGACGTGGATCATTTCAAGGCCGTGAACGATTCCTACGGCCATGCCATCGGGGACGAGGTGCTGAAGGAATGCGCCCGCCTGGTGCTGGCCAGCGTGCGGGATTCCGACATTGTCTGCCGCTACTATGGCGGCGACGAGATGGTGGTGATTTTGCCGTGGTCGGGCGAGGACAAGACGCGCCACGTGGCCGAGCGCATGCTGGAGAAGTTCCGCACGCACATCATCTGCAAGGGGGCCCACGACATCCGGACCACCATTTCCATCGGGGCGTGCAATATGCGGGCCCAGCCCGGCCAGATGCCCGACCGCTACCTCCTTCAGGCGGACCGGGCGCTCTATCGGGCGAAGCAGACCGGGCGGAACCGGATTTGCTTCGCGGATGAGCCGGATGTCCTAGCCGGTCCGGAAGGCCAGCTCCATGTGGAACCCGCGCCCGCTGGGACGGCGGATCCCGAGCGCACGGTGTTGGTGGTCGATGACGACCATGCCCTGTGCGCGCTTTTCCAGCGGATGCTGACCCGCGAAAAATTCGCCGTGCTGGTCGCCCATGCGGGGGCGGAGGCCCTCGAGATCGCGGGCAAGGAGCGCGGGATGATCGATGTGGCGCTGGTGGACCTCAACCTCGGGAACGAAAACGGGCTGGAGCTGCTGAAGAAGCTGAAGGGCATCGACGAATCGCTCATCGGGGTGATCATCACCGGGCAGGCCACGCTGGACAGCGCGGTGACCTCCTTGCGGATGGGCGCCTATGATTTCATCCAAAAGCCGGTCGCCCCGGCGCAATTGACGGCGGTGCTGGAGCGTGCCACGAAGTACCGCCGGCTCGTGCTGGAGAACAAGCGCTACCAACTGCATCTGGAAGACATGGTGCGCGAGAAGAACGCGGCGCTTTCCCGGGCGCTGGAGGACATCCAGGACTCCTACCAGTTCACCCTCGAGGCCATGGCGGAGATGCTGGACACGCGCGAACATATGACAGGCGCGCACAGCAAGCGGGTCGCGGCCATGTCCAAGGTGCTGGCCCGCGAGATGGGGGCGACGGCCGACGAAATCGCCATCATCGAGACGGGGGCGCTGCTGCACGACATCGGCAAGATCGGGATTCCGGACGACATCCTCCTCAAGCAAGGTCCCTTGACGGAGGAAGAGCGCGAGATCATGAAGAAGCATTCGCACCTGGGCTACAACATCATCAAAGCCGGACCCGGCTTGGAGGAACCGTCGGAAATCGTGCTGGCGCACCAGGAGCGCTTCGATGGCACGGGCTATCCGCGCGGACTCCAAGGGGCGGAGATCTGCCTGGGCGCGCGCATCTTCGCGGTGGTGGACACCTATGACGCGATCCGCTCGGTCCGTTCCTATAAGAAAGGGCGGAGCACGCAGGAGGCCTTGGAGGAAATCCTCAAGAACCGGGGCACGCAGTTCGATCCCGCCGTGGTGGATGCCCTGCAACGGTGCCAGGCGAAGATCGAAGAGGTCGGGGCATGGCCTCCTCCATAAAGGGGTGGCACGGGGCGGGCGTGGAAGGGGCTCCGGTCCGGCGGCCGATGGGGGTGGCAACAAAATCCGGTGCATCGGCGGCGGGCTTCACCTTGATCGAAGTGATTACCGTGTTCGTGCTCCTGGCCGTCCTGGCGGCCGTGGCCATTCCCCGCTACATCAGCATGGTCGATTCGGCCCGCACGGCGGCCTTGGAGGGGGCGGTCGCCGCAGGGTTGTCGCATGTCTCGCTTTCCTTTGGCCGTCTGGCGTTGCAGAAAGCCGGCCAGGTTCCGACGGTAGAGGAAATCGTGGTGGACACCACGGCCCATCCCCTGCAGAGCGCGGATTATGTATTTTCGTTCCTCGCGACGGCCACGCCCGGCGTCCAGATCACGGTTGCCGAAACCGACGATGCCTCAATGACCGCGACCCGCGAATGGCGTCTGCCGTAGTTAGAATTACTTGGTTTGTTTCCGTTGGTTTTCAAAGCCCCCCATTCACTCCGATTCTCCAAAATGCGGGGGTGATTTTCCTGCTCGCAAAGGCTTGACAGCACGCTTCATATTTTGGAGTCGAGGATTTCAGGCAAACAATATCCGAAGGATTTCCTAATAATAAATTAACCATAAATCCTTTGCCTAGGTGGATATCGGCGCGTAGTTATTATGTACGGAGAACGTCATATGTGGACAATTGAAGAGCTCCTCGGCAAGGTTTCCTCCTCGGGCGGTTCGGATTTGATCATCACGTCAGGCGCGCCGCCCAAGCTCAAAATTCTCGGAGTGATCCACTCCGTCGGGGACAAGCCCCTCACGCCCGATGAAACGAAAACGCTGGGCCTGTCGATCCTCAACGAAGCCCAGAAGGAGATGCTCGAGAAGAACCGGAGCGTCGATTTGTCGAAGGGGTTCGTTGGCCTCAACCGTTTTCGCTTCAATGTGTTCTACCAGCGCAGCACCGTGGCGCTGGTCGCGCGGCTGATTCCCTACCGGATCCCCCCGTTCGGCGAGCTGGGCCTGCCGCCCATCGTCCAGCAGTTCGCGCTCTAGCCGCACGGCCTTTTCCTGGTCACCGGCCCGGCGGGCAGCGGAAAATCCACCACGCTGGCCGCGATGATCGACTACATCAACACGCAGCGGTCGTCGCACATCGTGTGCCTGGAGGATCCGATCGAATACCTGCACTCGCACAAGAAGAGCATCATCGAGCAGCGGGAGATCTACGACGATGCCCCGTCGTTTCCCGAGGCGCTGCAGGGCGTGTTCCGCCAGTCGCCGGACGTGATCATGATCGGCGAACTGCGCGACCTCGAGACGATGCAGCTGGCGTTGACGCTGGCGGAGACCGGCCACTTGATCTTCGGCACGCTGCACACGCAGGACACCACCCACGCCATCAACCGCATCGTGGACATCTTCCCGCCGGCGCACCAGCAGCAGGTCTATACGCAACTGTCCATGGTGCTGGCCGGCATCCTCTCGCAGATGCTGCTGATGACCACGGACCAGTCGCGCCGCGTGCTGGCCTATGAAGTCCTGCACATGAACAACGCCATCGGCAACATGATCCGCGAGCGCCAGCTCCAGCAGGTCTATTCGGTCATCCAGACCGGCAAGTCGGAAGGCATGATCACGATGAACGAATCGCTTCGGCGGCTCGTGGCCGAAGGGAAGATCGAGCAGGACGTGGCGATGGAGCGGTCGCCGCGCCCGAAGGAGCTCGCCCGCATGATGGGCGTGCCCCAGCGGGAGGAGTCGATGGCCTTTTCGTCGGGGAGCAACGGGGAAGCCCGTCCCGGGACGTGGAAAAATTCTGGAGGCGAAGAATGAAACGACGGATGGCCGGCACTGGGTTGTGGGGGGTGGGATTTTGCGTGGCGGCCGTTTTGTGGCTGGGTCCGGCCGTCTCGGGTTCCGCCGGCGAGGTTTCCGAGCCGGTGGTGCACGGCCGGCCGGCGGCGGACTCGGCGGCTCCGGGCGATGCCACCCGGACCTTGAAACGGGATCTGGCGGCAGCCCATTCCCGGCTGGCGGAGGTGGAGGCCTCCTTGGCGCAGGAAACCAAGGGTAGGGAAAAGGCGGTCCAGGATCTGGTATCCGCCTGGAAGCAGCTGAAAGCCACCCGCGACGAAGCGGAGAAGCTCCAGCGGCAGGTGGCCGAGACCTCCCGGCTCGCGGGCCGGGCCCGGGAATTTGAGAAGCGCTTGGCGGACAATGCCAAGGAATTGGACGAGCGCAAGCGCCAGTTGGAGACGGCCCGGGAGTCCCAGACGCGCTTGCAGCGGCAGGTTGACGATTTACAAAAGCGCACGGCGGCGATTCCCGCCCTCGAGGGGCGGGTCGATCAGGCCCAGGCGGACGTGGCCCGCC
>DMJA01000070.1:0-197 GCA_003451935.1 Verrucomicrobiota bacterium
CCAAAGGCCTCTTCGACGACCTCCTCGACAAATGGCGCTGAGCCGCCCCCGAAAGGAAACCCAAATGAAAAAATGGCTCTTCCTGCTCCTGCTCCTCCCCTCCTTGGCGTTTGCGAAATGGCCTGCCTCCGCGAACATGCGGAAAGATCCAATCTATCTGGATGTTGAATCTCAGAAGGTCGTCATGTATCCAGAAA
>DMJA01000070.1:208-3523 GCA_003451935.1 Verrucomicrobiota bacterium
CCCCGCCGACCGCCTTGATTTCTCCCGCAATGAGTTCGAGAAATTCCTCGACCAAGTTGAACAAATCGACACCCTCCGCTATATAGTTCTCATCCTCCGCCCCGGCAGCGTCCAACTGCACCTTCGCTTGCGCCAACTGATTCAGGGCCGAGGTGTTGATGTCGGCTTCGAACCCGTGGAAACCGGGCGGGACTTCATGGAAATCACCAAAAATCCCGCCTATTATCTGTCTACTACCTCTTACACATCTCCGGAGATGGCCACACGTCTTGTTGAATACTACTCCTCCAAGCGCCGCCCTTTCGAAATTGAAGTGCGCTCAAACTCCCTGACCATCCTCACAAACAATGTGGTGGTCGCGCGCGATGAACTGCAAATCGCAGGAAATCCATTTGAGCAATATTTGGATCAATATCGCGCCAAAGGGAGCGAGGGCCCCTATCACTACTGCAGAGAAACGGGCAGCGATGAATTCTTTGCCGAAGTGTTGGAATATTCTTATGAACACGGAAAGCGAAAGGGAGTCTGGAATATGGTTCTCCCATGCACCGCTCTCGAAGCCCCCGCCAACGGCCGCGCCCCCGTCTATCTCGAATGCCGAAGCAACCAGCTCTTCTCCGTTTCGGCCGACGCTCCGGCCCGGGAGTTTGAAATCTCCAATCTGAAATCCCTCGACCCCGCCACGCAGTTCGTCTGCCTACTCGTCCGCCCCGACAGCTTCGACTTCTTTCGCTCGGCGCGCAAGGCGGCGTGGGAGCGCGGCCTCGATGTCTCCTGCGAGTTGCAGGACGAATCCGGCCCCCTCGCCATCGGGCCTGAAGGCGATCCCCTCCTCCCCCAAAAGACCGAAACCACGGCACCCATTTTTTCGAAGGAAACGCAGGAACTGCGGGCTCGAACGGATGCCTGGCTGTCGAAAGCGGAAATTCTCGGCACCCCGTCATTCACGCCTCCGGGCAAATCCCCCATCTTCGTGGAAGTCTGGCAGGATCGGATTGCCATTGCCCCGGAAATCCCCGGCCTCGTCGCGACCGGCGATCCTGAAAAGGACTTTGAACGGCTTCTCGGCCGCATGGAGAAATTGCGCCAGGCCCATTATTTCGTTTTGATCCCGCATCCCGGCGGCGCGATTTTCCAGGGCCGGCTCCGCCAATTGCTCCGAGAACGCAATGTCGACGTCAGGGTCCAACCGCCGGAAAAAGATTTCGAAGCTGGAAGCCAAACGAAGATGGATTTCCATGGGGCTCTGCCGCCCCGTCCCGCTTCCGAAACGCGAAAAGACCCGCCCTGCGATATCGAAGTCCGAGCCGATTCCATCACGATTCTTTCCGACCATACGGCGGTCACTCTGGACGAATTGCATGCGCCCGGAAACGCCTTCGAGCGCCTTCTCAATCGTTTTGAGGCCGATGGCGAATGTCCGAACATCCAGTTGTGCGAAAAGCCCGGCGGCGAACCATTGAAAACCCGACTGGGCGGCCAAATCTTTCTGGCCGCCAAAAGCATGGGGTGCCAGATGAAGATCGAAGCGCTCCTCCAAGATACAAATTCGCCCCCAGCGCCAGCCCAGACAACCCAGGGTACGGTATATTTCGAATGCCGGAACGGACTTTTATACGATCTGTCCGGCCCCGGTTCCGAAGGCCACGGCATCCGCTTCCAAAACGAGGAAGATGCCCGCTGGCTCGAACCTAAACTTGCCGCGATAAAACACGCGAATCAATCCATCCATTTCACCGTCCACCCGGACAGTTTAGAGGTGTATCGGAACACGCGCATAATGGCGTGGGTTTGCGGAATCCCCTTTTCAAAATCAATGCTGAATGAAACAGTTCCAACACCTTTGGCGGATCAATAGCTTCGTTGCCGTTTTGCTCCTTTGGTCCACCGCCGCCTTCGCGGCGGACCTCGAATGGGCGGGCGACGCGAAGAACACGGCGGACAACGGCTTCCTCGCCCAATGCAAAACTTGATCGTCGTTGTCGATACCAAGCCCCTCGATAGCACCACACATGTTCGGGTTCATTTCACCGTCAACGGCGGGGAGGAACAGTCACGGACCATGGAGCATCACGGCATCGCCAACTACGACACCCCCATGGCTCGCGGCGCACCCGCCGACGGCACGCTCGCGCTGAACTTGATCAACTTGAACGGCGTGGACGACAATCAGCTCCGCGCGGCGGCGGCCATGAGCGCATAGACCAGCAGCGCGGCCGTGTAGTCGGGGTGGTGCAGGCCGCGGATGGGCGCGAGCTCGAGCACGTCGAATCCGACGATTTTGCGGGCGGCGGCGACGTCGTCGATGAACTTCAGCGCGTCGCGCCAGCCGAATCCGCCGGGCACGGGCGTGCCGGTGGCGGGAATCACGGCTGGATCAAAGCCATCGAGATCGAACGTGATGAAGACCTTCTTCGGAAAGTTTTTCGGAATCCACTTCTTCGGCAGCTGGCCGGCGGCGAGGACGCGAGCGTCGTAGGCGCAAATGGTCTTTTCGTTCGCGGCGCGGTAGTCCGCTTCTTCCCGGCTAACTGCGCGCGTTCCAACCTGCACCAGCGGAAAACCGAGCTCGTGCACGCGCCGCAGGACGCAGGCGTGAGAGAATTTCGTTCCCTTGTAGGTGTCGCGCAGGTCGGCGTGGGCGTCGAAATGGATGAAGCCGATATTTTCGCCAGCGGCCTGGAAGGCGCGGGCCGAGCCCAAGGTGGCCGTGTGCTCGCCGCCGAGGACGGCGGGGATGGCCCCGCAGTGGAGCGCCCGGGCCACGGCCTTCTCGATGGCGGCGATCCAGCGCTCGTTCAGGCTTTTCCCGCCGGGGGCGGGCTTGACGAATGGCTGCGTGTGGATGCCTAGGTCGGTGGGCCAGCGGCGGCCATCGAAATCGTCGAGCTGCCGGGAGGCTTCCAGAATCGCCATCGGCCCCTGGGCGGTACCGCCGCCGTAGCAGACCGTGGTCTCCATCGGCGCGGGAATGACATGGAAATGCGCCCGGTCCGCCGGCTCGTTCTTGTGGAGAACATCCAAAAAGGAAATGCGTTTCATGGCCGGACTCACGTCTCGAAGTAGGTGTAGCCGCGCAGGCCGTTTTCGTAGGCGTCGAGGATCTCGCGCCGCTCGGTCGCGGAAATGCGCTTTTGGCGGACGGCTTCCTCGGCGAGCTCGCGGAAGCGGGCGAGCAGGCCCTGCGGATTGTATTCGACGTAGCTGAGCACGTCGCCGACGGAGTCGCCGTCGAGCTCCTCCTCGTAGGAGATTTCGCCGGCGTCGTCCACGTGGATGCTGGCGACGTTCGTGTCGCCGAACAGGTTGTGCAGG
>DMJA01000082.1 GCA_003451935.1 Verrucomicrobiota bacterium
CCCGAGCCGGCGACGATGGGCCTGCTGGGCCTCGGCGCCCTCGCGATGGTTCTCCGCCGCAAGATGAAGAAGTAATTCCGATCCCATTCGGAAAGCAAACCGCCGGGTTCTCCCGGCGGTTTTTTTGCGCCCCGCTCCGGCTGTATTGTAGGGGCTCAGCTTGCTGAGACCGTCTTGTTCCCGCCGGGGTTCTAGCCATTGCCCGTTTGGACCGAACCGGGACGAGCAAGCTCAACCGCCGAGTCGGCGCAAAAGCCCGGCTTGCTGCGCTAACCTTGCTGGCGGTTCTCATCGTCTTCAACGCCGAAAGAACCCGTCGCATCGGCCGCCGGGTCGAACAGGCACACGAGAGGCATGCCCGATATTATGACGCGATCGAAGCCTGTGTCGGCCCTCGCCTTAAGGACCCCAATTTCACCTTTGGCATTCGCAATCCGCCTCGCAGGCTCGATATCCTTTTGGGGTTATCCAGGGGTTATCCAGGAGGTGAAAGTCCATCCCAGGTGTTCTCGGTCTCGGACGCCTTGTACGGCCACCGCTACACCCCCTTCCTCCCCTCCGTCTGGCTGGACTTCGGAACCGGTTCGCCGCCCTCATCCCGGTGAGGCCTCAGAACGCCTGCAGCCGCAGCCACCCCAGCGCGGTCTGCGCATTGGGGATCGACGGGGCGATCCGCACGGCTTTTTCCACGCACGGCAAGGCCTCCTTGTAGCGACCCAGCTGCGCATAGGTTATTCCGAGTTTGTACCAATTCAGCGCAATGTCCGGCCGGCCGCGCACGGCCGCCTCGTAGTGCGGCAGCGCCTCCGTCGCCTTTCCGTCCTTGAACAGCAGGTTGCCCAGGTTGTAGTGCGCCTCCGAAAGGCCCGGGTTCAGGCGCAAGGCTTCCTCGTAGGCGACACGGGCCTCGACCTTGCGTTCCAGGTCGCGCAAAGCGTTTCCTCGCTTGGCATGGAACTTGCCCGAATCCGGCCGGATTCCAATGGCCCGGTCCTGCCATGCCAAGGCCTCCTCCGCGCGGCCCAGTTCCAAGAGCGCCATGCCGAAGTTGGACAGGTATTCCGGATTGTCCGGNNGCCTCCTGTGCCCGCCCCGCCTCGTACAATGCCTGCCCGTAGCTGCTGTGGACAACCGGATGCCCCGGCGTCAAAGCCACCGCCCGCCGGAACATCGTCAGCGGGTTCGGCCACCAGCGCAACTGCATCGGCGTCCGCACAAGGCACGCCAGCAGGATCAGTCCCCCCGCCGCCCAAACCCAGCGCCGCGCCCTCCCCGCGCCCCACTCCGCGCCCGTCCACGCCAGCGCGATGCCCAGCCCGATCAACGGCAGGTAGCTCCACCGATCCGCGTATTGCGCCAGCCCCAGCCGGACGCCCCGGATCACCGGCGCCAACGCCAGCAGGAACCAAAGCCAGCCGACCAGCAGATGCGGCCATTTCTCCCGACCGCGAAACAGTTCGGCCGTCGCCAGCAGCAAAATCGCCGTCCCCGCGAGGGCCCACGGCCATGACACGACGTCGTTCTCCGGATAGAAGATGGTCAGTTTGATCGGCACGGCGATCATCTGCAGATACGCAAACACGTTGGGCGCGATCAAGCCCAGCCGCTCGAGCATCGTCACCTGTCCGAAGCCGCGCCCGGCCACATGGGTCGAGAGGTTCAGCCCCATGAACGCCGCCGCCAGCGCGAACAGGGCGAGTTTTTCCCGCAGCAGCGGCTTCCAGGCCGCCCAGGCCGCCCAGCCCCCGATGGTCTTCGCCCGCCGCAAGGGCCAGTAGTCCAGCAGGAGCAGGATGAACGGTAGCACCACCACGATCGCCTTCGACATCAGCCCCGCCAGCATCAGAGCGAAAACCAGCGCCATTCTCCGCGCAGAAGGCCGTTCCGCGTGCCGCACATAGGCCAGCAGGCAGAGCATGAAAAAGAAGCCGCTGAGCACGTCCTTGCGCGCCGCGATCCACGCCACCGCCTCCACCCGCGTGGGATGCCATGCGAACAGCGCCGCCACGAACGCGCTGCGCCAGCGCGAGCCCGTCATCCGAAAAAGCACCCAGAACAAAAGGGCCGCGTTCGCCGCGTGCAGCAGGACGTTCATCAGGTGGTGCCCGTGCGGACCGGGACCGAACACCTCGATGTCGGCCATGTACGAAATCCACAACAGCGGCAGCCACCACTGCTCGTGCACCGTCGTGAACGCCTGCTTGACCGCCTCGCCCCGCAGCCCCCCCGTCACCATCGGGTTGTCCATCACATAGTGGTAATCATCGAGATTCATGTAGTCGAATCCCCGCGCCCGCCCGAACAGCATCAGCGTGGCGGCGAACAGCAGGGCCGCCAGGCCAATCTCCATGAGCCAGGCGGAACGGGGTTGACCGGGATTTCCGTTCATGGCGTCTTCATGCTCCCGCCGCTTCACTCCCGAAAAGCGTTCCCGCCCCGATACAACGCCAGCCGCTTTTCGATTTCCCGGGCCAGCGCGGGATCCTTCGCCACCGCCAGCGCCTGCTCGGCCGCTTGCCGGGCTCCCGGAAAATCGCCCGCCGCCGCCCGCGCCACGCCCAGCGTATCCAGCACCTCGGCTTTCATGCTCCCGGTCATTTCCACGGCGCGCTCGGCGAAGGCCACGGCGCGGGCGGCGATTTCCGGCGGCGTCTGCGTGTCCGTGGCCGCCAGCCACGCCGCGTTGTTCAGCAACTGGACGCTGCGGCCCCACTCCGATTCCGCCAGCCGCTCGAAGTAGCGCCAGGCGTAGGCCCGCCCGCCGCGCTTCCACTGGTCCAGATTGTGCGAAAACAGACCGGCGTAGTCCGAACAGGACATGCCGATCTTCGACCGCAAGACCGCCGCCAGTGCGCGCGCGTCGTCCGTCCGCCCCGCCTCGAAATAGGCCCGCTGCAATTCGCACATGATCTGCCCATCGCCCCAAAAGTACTTGCGTGCCTGTTCCAGATAGACGATGGCTTCCTCCGGGCGCCCCTCGTATAGCAACGACATCCCCCATGCCACCGGAACCATCCAATGCGCGGAAGGATCTTCCAGACGGGACCGCAATACCTCCCGCGCCTCCCGCGTCCGGCCCTGCAGGACCCGGACGTATCCCAGATTCGCCTCGCACAGCGAAAAGTCGAAGGCCGGAAACGACTCGCGGGGTTCCAGCGCCTGCGCGAAGCAGCGCTCCGCCGCGCCGATCTCCCCTTGGTCGAACTTACAGACTCCGTAATTCAACAGCATCAACGGATGCGCAGGCGGAAGGGACAGCGCTCGCGCGAACAAGGTTTCGGAATTCCGGAAATACGGGAGTTCCCGGCTGGTTCGCGCGGCCAGCGCGGCCAGCAGGCAGGCTCCGCCGACCGCCAGCGGCCAGCGCGCGGCGCGGA
>DMJA01000271.1 GCA_003451935.1 Verrucomicrobiota bacterium
GATGCACCCAATCGCAGATGCGCCGCAGCCAGTTGCGCGGGTTATTCCGGCTGGGCCGGCGGCGGGGCGGCCGCGCCCGCCTGGAAATCATCCGAGAGGGAGATCACGACGCGCTTGCGGCCTTCGGAATCCTCGTCTTCGGACTGGGTATGGATGTCGGGGCAATCCTTCAAGGCCTGGTGGATGATGCGGCGCTCCATCGAATTGAGCGGCGGCATGCGCCAGGGATTTCCGGTCTGGCGGACGCGGGCCAGGGCTTCGTTGGCATCGGCCAGCAGTTTTCCGCGGCGTTGCTCGCGGTAGTGCTCGGCATCCACCACGCAATAGGGGGAATCTTCGTACTTCCGCGACAGCAGGCGGTTCAGCAGGAATTGGATGGCATCGAGGGTCTGCGCCGTGCGCCCGATGATCCGCCCGGCGTCGGCGGTGACGATCTGGATGAAGATTTGGCCGTCCTCCACCTTGGTTTCGAGGCGGGCATCTTCGAATTCCGACAGCCGGAGGAGATCCCCCAGGATGGTTTGCGCAGACTCGACATATTCCGGCATGCTGGGTTGGTCGCTCATGGTTCTTCTTTCGTCGTTTCCCAATTTCACGCATTTTTGTATGCTGAATGCGGTGGAATGGCGAGCCAATTTTGCAAGGATGGTTTTCATGACAAAGATGCCGACCCCGTCGAATCCGAAGAAACGCCTGCCGTGGGTGCCGGGCGCCGTGCTGCTGGCCTTTGCGCTGGTGGGCGCGCTCTGGGCCTCCACCCATTTCAGCGCGGAGGCGCGGGTGCGCCGGGCGACCGCGCGGATCGTCCGCTTGGTGCAGAAGGAGGGCGCGGAAGCGCCGGTGTCGCTGGGGCTCTCCGCGAACCGCCTGGGCAAGTTCCTGTCCACGAACGCCGTGCTGGAGTTGGAAGGCTTTGGTCCGCTGGCGGCCGGCCGCAACGAAATCGTCCAGTTCTACGCGCAGGTCCGGAATTCCTTCCTCCAGATCGGATTGGCCGATCCCCGGATCGTGGCCGTCGCGCTCCGCCGAGGCGAGGTCCAGTCCTTCGTGGACGCCCGGTATCGCTTTGCGGAAAACGGCGGGCAGGAATTCAGCGGCGAGGGCAAGGCCACGTTGCTGTGGCGCAAGGGCGGCGATGGCTGGCAGATTTCGCGCGCGACGCTGCGCGCGGATGAACGGACGGCCCTGCCCAAAGGTTGGCCATGAGGAACGGCGTGAAATTGTGGGCGAAGGCGGTGCGCCCCTATGCCTACTCGGCCAGCCTGGTTCCGGTGGCCATTGGCGGGCTGCACGCGCGGGCGGCAGGCGCGGAATTCTCGGGCCTGCGCTTCGGGGTTTCGCTGGTGGCCGGCGTGCTGATGCATACGGCGGCCAATCTGTGGAACGATTATTTCGACTACAAGAGCGGCGTGGACCGGGTGGGCGGCGGCGAGGGCAGCGGCGTGCTGGTCCACGGCGAGATGACGCCCGCGCGCTGTTTCCGGGGGGCGACGGTTTGCGCCGCGCTGGCCGCGGTGGCCGGCCTGTGGCTCGCGGGGGAAGTCGGGGGTGGAATCCTGCTGCTGGGCTTGGCGGGGATCGTGGGTGCGCTGGCCTATTCCGCCGGGCCGCTCAGTCCCAAGCACCATGCCCTGGGCGAGGTCTGGCTGTTCCTGCTGATGGGCGCGGGCATGACCGTGGGCGGGCACATGGCGCAGACCGGGCGCTTCTCCTGGGGGGCGCTCGCCGCGGGGATCCCCGCCGCGCTGCTCATGACCCTGCTGCTCTACACCAACAACCTGCGCGACTTGCGTTCCGACCGCGAGGCGGGCTTGCGCACCTTGCCCATGCTCTTCAAGCCGGCCGGGGCCAGAGGGCTCGCCGGGATTTTTTTGGCGGTTCCCTATCTCCTGACCGCGTGGATGGCCGGGATGCGGCACCTGCCGTTGGCTACGCTGGCGGCGGGGCTGACCCTGCCCTGGGCCGCCCGCTGGGTTCGCGGCGTCTGGACCGGCCCCGTGGAGGAAAAGCATGTCGTCGGCATGGCCATGCTGCACCTGGCGTTTGGAGCCCTTTTCGTGGCGGGGCTGGCCATCAACCGCTGATTTCAGAAAGGAACCTTCCCCATGAACCCGTTCTCCGCCGTTGAACTCCTCCGCCAGATCGTCGCCATTCCCAGCGTGAACCCCGCGCTGGCCGCCGAGGACGCCTGGCGCGGCGAAAAGCGTTTGGTGGATTTTCTGGAGCCGTGGTTCGGGGCGAAGGGCTTCCGGACGGAGCGGATCGAGGCGACGCCCGGCCGGCCGAATCTGATGGCGCGCTTCGGCGCGGAGGAACCGGAGAAGACCCTTCTGTTCGAGTCGCATCTCGACACGGTTGGCGTGGCGGGATTCCAGGGCGATCCGTTCGCGTTGCGCGAGGCGGATGGAAAACTGTATGGCCGGGGCGCGTGCGACACCAAGGGGCCGCTGGCCGCCCTGATGGCGGCGCTCGATGGCGAAACGCTCGCCGCGCTCGCGAAATCGCCGGTGCAGCTTGTCTGGCTGGGGGCCATCGGCGAGGAAACCGGAAATGCAGGGGCCGAAGAAGCCGTCGCCGCCGGGCTGCGCGCGGACGAATGCGTCGTGCTGGAACCGACGGACCTGCGCATCGTGCATGCGCACAAGGGCGTCTGCTGGTTCACGGTCGCCACGCGCGGCCGCGCCGCGCACGCGTCCGATCCCGCCCGCGGCGACAACGCCATCCTCAAGATGCCCGCCATCTGGCGCATCCTGGAAGAGGAGAAGGAGGGGGCGGCGAAGGCCTTCTCCGATCCCGTGCTGGGCCGGCCGACGGTATCGGTCGGCACGATCCATGGCGGCACAGGGACCAACATCGTGCCCGACCGGTGCGAAATCCAGGTGGACCGCCGCCTGATGCCGGGCGAGACCGCCGCGGGGGTGCTGGAGGATCTGCGCCGGCGACTGGCCGCGGTTCCCGGGGGCGCGACGGTGGCGCTGCTGAAGGAGGGCTTGCCCTTCCACACCGATGCCGATGCGGATCTGGTGCAGCGGTTGGGTTTGGCGATCGAAGCCGCCGGGGAAATGCCGGTGCGGGAAGGCGCGGCCTGGTGCAGCGATGCCGGGGTGCTGTCCGCCGCGTGCCGGCAGACCGTCGTGTGGGGGCCCGGCTCCATCGCGCAGGCGCACACCGCGGACGAATACATCGAACGGGAGTCGCTCGAAGCCGGCCGCGAAACCCTGCGCCGTTTTTTGATCGGTTCCGCGCGCGCCTAGGAAAC
>DMJA01000006.1 GCA_003451935.1 Verrucomicrobiota bacterium
GAACCTGGCCAAAAGCGTCACGGTGGAGTAGCGGCGGCATGGCTCGGTTCATCATCCGCGGCGGGAAGAAAATCGGCGGAATCTTCCGTCCGCTGGGGAACAAGAACGCGGTGCTGCCGATGCTGGCCGCCTGCGTACTGACCGACGAGCCGCTGGTTCTGGACAACGTCCCGGATATCCTCGACGTGGAAAACATGCTGAAGCTGCTGGCCGATCTGGGCGTGGCGGTTTCCCGCAAGGGACATTCCGTCGAGCTGTGCGCCCGGGGACTGAAGAAAACCACGCTGGACCGGGAGCTGTGCACGAAGGTGCGCGGAGCCATTTTGATGGCCGGGCCGCTCCCGGCCCGCCATGGGCAAACCGTGCTGTTCGGGCCGGGCGGCGACGTGATCGGGCGGCGGCGGCTGGATACGCATTTCGAGGGCCTGGACCAGCTCGGCATCGGCATGGCGTGGAAAGGCGACGCCTTCCATCTGCACCGCCGCCGCGGATTCCGCGGCGCGGACATCCTCCTGGACGAAGCCAGCGTGACCGCCACGGAAAACATCCTGATGGCCGCCACGCTGGCCCCGGGGCGCACGGTGATCGCCAACGCGGCCTGCGAACCGCATGTGCAGGATCTGGGCGCGCTGCTGAACAAAATGGGCGCGCGGATTTCCGGGCTCGGCACCAACCGCATCGAGGTCGACGGCGTGGAGCGGCTGGGCGGCGCGCGGCATCGCGTGGGTCCCGACTACATCGAGATCGGCAGCTTCCTTGCCGCGGCGGTGGCCACTGGCGGCGCGTTGACGGTGACGGAGCTGCCCGACGTCCCCACGCTGAAGGTGATGCAGCGGGCGTTTTCCAGGCTGGGCGTGCGGTGGGAAATCGCCGGCGGAAAATTGAAATTGCCGGCGCGGCAGGTTCTCCGGGTCCGTCCGGACATGGGCGGCGCGATCCCCAAGATGGAAGACGGCATCTGGCCGGCGATTCCCTCGGACCTGCTCAGCGTGGCGCTGGTGCTGGCGACGCAGACGCGCGGCGAAATCCTGTTTTTCGAGAAGCTGTTCGAGAGCCGGATGTATTTCGTGGACCGCCTGCTGGAGATGGGCGCGACGCTGGTGCAATGCGACCCGCACCGCGTCGTGGTCAGCGGGCCGGTCAAGCTGCGGGCGCAGCTCCTCACCAGCCCGGACATCCGCGCGGGCATGGCGCTGATCATCGCGGCGCTGTGCGCCAAGGGGACCAGCACGATTGAACAGGCGGAAATGGTGGACCGGGGCTACGAGCGCATCGAATCGCGCCTGCGGGCGCTGGGCGCGGACATCCAACGGGAAGAATAGTTTCCAACCAGCCAGCCAAACCCGAACCCGACAAAAAAGGACGGCATCCCATGAACAATCCCCCATTGGCATTCTTGAATCTCCCCGGCGGGAGCGAATGGATCATCATCCTCCTCATCGCGCTCCTGATTTTCGGACGGCGGCTTCCGGACATCGCCCGCAGCCTGGGCAAGAGCATCACGGAATTCAAGAAGGGCATCAAGGAGGTCGAAAGCGACATCCACCAATCGCCGGAGGATGCCGCGGCCAAGCCCGACGAGCCCGCTTCCAAGGAATCGCCCAAGTCCTAGGACGGAACGGGTTTCCCTTTCGGCCGCAGCCGGCAAATCAGCAGGCCCCCCTCGAACAGGAGGTAGATGGGCACCGCCAAGGCGATCTGCGAAACCACGTCGGGGGGCGTGGCGATGGCGCCGACGACGAAGCACGCCAGAAACACGTATTTTCGGGCCCGGCGAAGGGCGTCGAGCGTGACCAGCCCCAACCGCTCGGCCCACACGATGGCGGCCGGGGTCTGGAAGGCCAGGCCAAACACCACCGCCAGCGTGAGCACGAAATCGACGGTCTTGCCCACGCCCGGTTGATAGGTCAGATAGTCGATGCCCAAATCGAACTGCATGAAGAACCGGAAGACCCACGGTCCGATCGCCAGCAGGAAAAACAGCACCCCGCCCACGAACAACGCGGCGCAGAACGGGGCGGCCAGATGCACGAACCGGCGCTCGTGCCGATGCAGCCCCGCCGCGACGAAGGCCCAAAGCTGATAGAACAGCCACGGGGAACTGATCAAGGCGGCCAACACCAGCGAGGCCTTCATGTACACCATGAATGGCTCGGCCGGTTGGAGGGCCTGGAGCTTCGCTTCGATGCCGGCGGATTGCATCGCCGCGCGATACGGCGACAGGAGGATCCGGACAAACCACCGTCCGCCCGCCAGCGAAACAAAAAACGCCGCGGCGAACCCAAGCAGTCCAAGGACCAGCCGCGCCCGCAATTCGTCGAGGTGCCCGCCCAGGCTCATGCGGGGCATTCCGGTTTCTTCCCCCCGGGGCGCCGGCGAACGGCTGGAATCCTTGTGCATGCGAAGCGGCTCAATCATCGCGGCTGGGCTTGCGGCGCAGGGCTTTCTTCGCGCCGTGCTTCTTCTTGGCGTCCACCATGATGGCCGTCTGGCGGCGGGAGCGGCGGCGCTTCTGGCGGCGGATTTTTTCGCGCTCCTGCTGTTTCTTCGATTTTTCGCCGCGGATTTTTTCGGCGATCTTGTCGCAGAGGTCGCGGCGGGCGAGGAAGCGGTTGAGCGACTGCGAGCGTTCCTGCGCGCAGCGGACTTCGAGGCCGGTGGGTTTGTGGCGCAGGCAGACGGTGGAGGAGGTCTTGTTGGTCTTCTGTCCGCCGGGGCCGCCGCCGCGGATGAACCACTCCTGCAGATCGCTTTCCGCGATGCCGAGCTGGGTCATGCGCTTCAGGAGGTGGTCTTCCTTTTCGAAGCTGACGGGGAACAGGCTCATGGCACGATTTCCTTCCGGTACAAATCATTGAACGGGCGCAGCTCGTGCAGGCGGAGGATGGTCGCGCCGTTGCGCCAAGAGCGAAAAGCCATTTGCGCGGTGGCGAGGTCGCGGTCCATCTCGGGATGGAGCGCGCGGACGATGCGCTTGCGGGAAAGGCCGATCAAAACCGGACAGCCGAGCGCGACGAGGGGGGAAAGGTTTTCGAGGATGGCGGCGTCTTGCGGGCGGGTGGTGCCGAAGCCGATGCCGGGATCGACGACGACGCGATCCGGCGCGAGGCCGAGTTCGGCCATGCGCGCGGCGAGCCAGGCGGCGATGGTCTCGGAAGGCCGGGTGTCTTCTTCGGCCAGGGAATGGGCGATGCCATGCATAAGGATGACGGCCATGCCGCTTTTGCGGGCGAAATCGGCCATGCCGGGGCGCGCGAGCGCGGCGACGTCGTTCAAGATGGCCGCGCCGTGGTCGAAGGCGGCGCGGGCGACGGCGGCCTTGCTGGTATCGATGGAAATGGGAATGTTCAGTTTGCCGGCGAGGCGGCCGAGAATGGGCAACAGGCGGCGGAGTTCCTCTTCTTCGGAAACCGGGGCATGGCCGGGGCGGGTGGATTCCGCGCCGATGTCGAGGATGTGTGCGC
>DMJA01000133.1 GCA_003451935.1 Verrucomicrobiota bacterium
GCCGTGCTCGTCGGTGCCGGTCAGGAACCACGTGTCGCGCCCGAACAGGCGCTGCAT
Source organism: Verrucomicrobiota bacterium (assembly GCA_003451935.1). Classification (GTDB taxonomy): domain Bacteria; phylum Verrucomicrobiota; class Kiritimatiellia; order CAIQIC01; family Lenti-01; genus Lenti-01. The sequence continues at coordinate 58 of DMJA01000133.1, forward strand.
GCGCGCCAAGACGTCGGCCAGCACCGTCGTGTAGGCGTGGCCGATGTGCGGCCGGTCGTTCACGTAGTAGATCGGCGTCGTGATGTAGAAAGATTCCGGCTTCATCCAAGGGCTCCTGTCGGCGAAGGGTTGTACCGCACCCCGCCCCGCCGCGCAAACCAAATCAGGGGATTCCGAGCGCGTCCCGCACGGCGGAAACCGCCAGCCGCTCCAGTTCGCCTTCGGGCGCGCGCAGCACCTGCACCCCGCCCCGTCCGCGGGGCGCCCACGTGTCCGCATCCGACGGCCCGAAGAGCGCCACCACGGGCAACCCCACCGCGGCGGCCAGATGCGTGATGCCCGAATCGTTGCCCAGAAAGGCGCCGCATTCCGCCAACGTCGCCGCCAGCTCGACCAGCGACAGACCTTGCAAAACCGGCAGCTCCGGCAACTCGCGCGCCAAGGCGGCGGCTTCCGCCGCATCGGCTTCGCCAAGGATGGCCACCACCTCGCGCCCCCCCTCCCGCAGGCGGCGGGCGATTTCCACATAGCGTTCGACCGGCCAGTTCTTGGCGGAGCTCCCGCTGCCGGGATGCACGGCCACGGGTTTTCCGCGCAGCCCGCGCGAACGCAGCCGCTCGCGCCCCGGCGCGCGGAGTGTTTCCGGGAAGTCGAGCGAGGGCACGAGGTCCGTCTCGTAGATGGCCAGGGCCTGGAGGGGCTCGAGGAGGAACGGGATGGCATGGCCGCGCTTGATGATCGGCGACCCGGACAGCACCTGCTTCGCCCCCGCCAACAGCAGGTTGCTGCGCACCTGTCCGACCGGATCGTGCAGGTAGTTGAACACGAGATCGAACGAGCGGATGGCCGCCACCTGCGCATCCGTGAAAGAGGGCTCCGGCACGAAGAACCTCGCCATCTCGGCGCGATCGAGCGAAACAACCGATTGCGCCAGCCCCGACGCGACGGCCAGTTCCGCGATATGCGGATAGCCCCAGATGTCGATGCAGGCTTCCGGCCACTGTGCGCGCAAGGCCTGCAAAACGGGCAGCGTCGCGATGAAGTCGCCAATGGCCCCGCCGCGCAGGATCAAAAAGCGCGGCGCATGGGAACGAATGGCCTCGGACACGGCGAAATCCTCAGCGCAGGTGCCACAGCCCCGCCGCCAGCAGGACCGCTCCCGCCAGCAGCTTGCCCCACCCCGCCGCCTGGACCCAGCCGGCCTTGGACAGGAATTTCCCGGCCATCCGGCGGAACAGCCACGGATGCAGCATCAGCGCGCAGCCGGCGATGACCCAGGCATAGGCGATGAGAACGACCACAAAACGCCAAGGGGAGTCGGCCCAGCGCACGCCATGGAGCATCGGATTGGCCACCAGCAGCAACAGGCCGCCCAATGCCCGCGGCGCGAGCAACTCGTCCAGAAAGCAGACGATGGCTGCGAAGCCAAGGATCGCCAGCACGGGAATCAGGGGCTTCACCCCTTCGAAGCGACCCAGCGCCGCGTGGGAAATCACCCACGCCACCCAGGACACGCATATGGCCGTCAGGATCCACCCCGGCCATTTCGACCGGGGAAAAGCCGCCAGTGCGCGGTGCAAGGCGGCGGGGAAACGCAACAGCACCACGCCGGCCAACAGGCCCAAGGCGCCCAGCAGGGCCAGCAGGCTACCAAGTAACGGGTTCGGATCCGGCATCGGGTTTCTCTTTCGACGGTTGGACGCGGGGAACGGGCCCAGGCGCGGGGGGGGCCTTCCCGGCCGGTGCCGCGCCGGGAACTGCGGATTCGCCCAGGCTCATGTTGTACGGATGCGAGGGTGGCAAGCCGGGCGCGGTCAACAGGCCAGGCGTTTCCGGATCTTCCGTGTAGGCGTCCCCCCCGGTCACCGCCACCGCGCCATCGTCGTCGCGGACCAGGCGGATGCCGCCCACTTGCCCCGAGTAGAATTCCGCGCCCAGCGGTTCGCCGTCATAACCGAACCGGGTGTGCACGAAGCGGTCGGGCCCGCTCTGGTGCAGGACGTGGAAGACGCCGTCCCGGTCCTGCTCCAGGCTGGGCACGAAGAACCGGATGACCCGTCCCAATTCAAACACGCCGAGGCAATAGCCCGAGGACGGATTGTCGATGCGGAAAAACAGCCGATCGCTCCGGTCGCGGTGAATCAGCCGCAGAAACACCGTGCGCGCCTCTCCGGATGAGGGCATGCCAAAGTCGCGCCGGAGCAGCTCGATGCCGGGCTGCACCTCCAGGGAAAGGCGCTGGCCGAAGAATCGCATCCCGCCGAATTCCAGCACCGGCGTCAGCATGTAGGACTGTCCCTCGACGATGCGGTAGGCGGCGAGCAGGTTCACCTCCACGGCCCGGGTTTCGCCGGCCGGAATGATCACCGGGCGGCGGACCAGCGGTTGCCCCGTGCCCGCCACCGTCGAGGTCGGCTGGTCCTCCACGTCACAGGCCAGCTTCGCGTTCCCGCGGGCCGTCAAATCCAGATCGCGGCCGGAATAATTCGCGATGTTCACGGTGGCCAGGACCGGCTCCATCAGCACCGTCCGGCCATGGGCCAGCGTCCAGTTGATTTCAATCTGGGCCTGCACGGCCAGGGAGCACGACAACAGCCAGCCGGCCGTCCAAATCCAAAACGATGCACCCTTCATCCGCCCCGTTCCTCCGCGGCCCTATCGGCCGATTTCCAGGCGCGAGGCCGCCCGGGCGGGCAACCCCGCCGCGAGGATCTTCTGCTGGGTCGTCTTGATGTCGTATTCCACGCGCCGCAACTCGACCACGTTCTGCGCCAGGTCGTAGATGGCGTAGGCGGCGCGGGGATCGCCATCGCGCGGCTGCCCGACGCTGCCCACGTTGATGTAGTATTTCCGCCCCGCGGTGATCTTCAGTTTCGTGTACAAGCCGCCGCGCACGATTCCCGCCTTCTCGAAGGCCAACGGCACATGGGTGTGCCCGAAGAAGCACACCGAGCACATCTGGTAGGCGAAATTCGCCTCGGCCTCGAGCTTGTCGAACACATATCCCCACATCTCCGGATTGTCGAGGGTCGCATGCACCAGCATGAAGGTCTCGACCGTGCGGGTATAGCGCAGGTTGCCCAGCCAGGAGCGCTGGTCGTCGCTCAACCGCTTGCGCGTCCAGTCCACCACGTCCGCCGCCAATGGATGGAACCCGTTGAGGTTCTCCTGCCGCGCGCAATAGTGGTCGTGGTTCCCCCGGACCACCGCATCGCCCGCCAGCGCGCGCACCTTGTCGAGGCATTTCTCGGGATCGGAGTTGTAGCCGACAATATCGCCCACGCAGCAATAGTTGGTCACCCCTTGCAAATCCGCATCGGCCAGCACCGCGCTCAGCGCCTCCCAATTGGCGTGAATGTCTCCCAAGATGGCGTACTTCAGTCCCATCGCGCTACTCCGGCCGGGCATCCTCTTCCACCGGGGCAACGGCCGGCGTGGATTCCGCCGGGACCGGTTCCGCCGGCGGCAAGGCATCCGGCCGCTGTTCGGCTTCGGCCGGAGTCTCTTCTTCCGCGGATTCCGGCGGCGGGGATTCCGGCAGCGTCCCCTCCGGAACGGACATCGCCGGTTCCTCTTCGGGAACCGGGGTTTCGGCGGCCGGTCCGCCCTCTTTCTTCGCCTCGGCCCGGGAAACGCCGCGGGGCAAGACCAGCGTCGCGTTGAAAAACTCGATCACGCCGCCGTTGGCGACCAGGTTGTTGAGGTGCAACAGCAACTCGGCCGCGTCGGACGATTCGGGGTCGGCGCCGGGACGGAGCCCTTCCAGCACCTGTTGGCGCGTGTGGCCTGGATGCGCCTCCAGAAAGGCCACGATTTCCTTCACGATGGCCGGCACCGCCGCCAGGTCCACCGGCTTCGGCGGCACCGCCGTCACATAGGTTTCCCGGGCGTTCACCTTGAACAAATGCAGATGCATGTGGCGGAACGCCGGCCGCAGCGCCAGGGAGAGCGTGAACGGGAACCGGGTTTCCTTCTGCCACGCCAACGACACCGCCGAACGCAGCGCGCCATCGTCGAACTTCTTGGATTGGCCTCCCGGCACCATGCAGCGGGCCGACTCGCGCAGCAGGGCATTCACCTTGCTCCGCATCCAGTCCTGCGCCTCCGCCCGGGTCATCGCCGCCGCCTCCTGCCCTTCCGGGACTTCCTTGAGGCGATAG
>DMJA01000274.1 GCA_003451935.1 Verrucomicrobiota bacterium
GGAAAAGGCGCAGCTGGCCGCGCGCGCGCAGGAACTGGAGAAGGCATTGGCGTCGGAAAAGGCGCGCGTCGCCTCGACGGTGGAGCAACAGAAGGCGGAGCAGGCCCAGGCGGGCAAGGGCCGGGAGGCCCGGTTGCAGAAGGAAGTGGCTTCGTTGCGCGAAAGCCTGGCTGAAAAAAGCAAATCACTGGCGCAGTCGGGCGAGGACATCCGCCAGTTGCAAGCGAACATCGCGGCGCTGAATGCCAAGGGCGGCACCGATGGAAAAGCCGCCGCGGCCGAGCTGAAAAAGCAGCAAGGGCAGCTGGCGGAGTTGCAGAAGCAGCTCCGGCAGCAGGCTTCCGACGTGGCGGCCCTCCAAAAGGAAAAAGAAGCCCAGGCCCGGCAACTGGCGGCGAAGGAGCAGCAGCAGGCAAGGGTGGAGGCCGATTTCCAGAAGCTCCGGCAGGACCAGGAGGCCCGCGCCCTCGAGTTGGCCACTCTTCGGGCGCAGCTGAAGGAATCCGCGCGGGAAGCCGAGGAACAGAAAAAGCGGCTGGCGGATGAACAGGCTCGCCTGCGCGAGCAGATGCGGCAGGAAGGGTTGGTTCGGCAAGGCAAGGCCTTGCGGGAGCAACTGGGCGAGGCGGACAACACCGCGCTGGTTGGATCGCTGAACGACGTGGGCCTCGCGCTGGCGGCGGATGGCAAGCTGGACCAGGCGGAGGAAATGTTCCGCCGCGCCCTGGTGCTGATCGACCGGACCTCGGGCCGGTCCACCCCGGCGGCCGGCACGGTTCTCCAGCATCTGGCGGAAGTGTCGTGGGGGAAGGGCGATTTGGCCGCGGCCGCTTCGTTCTACGAGTCGGCGGCGCAGGTGTTCAGCGCTTCGCTGGGGGCCACCCATCCCCGGCATGGCGCGGCGCTGAACGGCTGGGCCCGGGTCTTGAACGACCAGCGGCGCCCGGAGGAGGCGGAGGAATTGTATCGGATGGCCATCCATATCTATGAGCGGCAGGCGGACCGGAATCCCGGCGACCTGGTCGCCCCGCTGCACAATCTCGGCCTGTTGCTGATGGAGCAGGGAAGGCTGGACGAGGCCGGGCCCCTGCTGGAGCGGGCGGTGAGCCTCGTGGAGAAGAACGGGCCGGCGGGCGACGAACGGGCAGTGGTCGTGATGCGCTCCATGACCCGCTATTGCCAGGCGGCCGGCGACATGGAACGGGCGGCGCAATTCGAGGAGAAGGCCAACCAGATGGCCTTGGATGTTTTGATGAAATGAAGCCACGCACGACAAGCGATTCGGTGATCAGGAGGGTGTGATGAGCACAATCGATTCTTCGGTGCCACCTCAGGAGCAGGGTGGGCGTACGGTGATTGGCGTCCATTTGGACATCGATGCCCTCCGGGTGGTGGAGATGAGCCGGGGGCGGGTTTCCCAGTGGGCCAATGTGCCCTATCCGCCCGGCCTGCAACCGTCGTCGAAGGAGTTTTCCGCGTTCCTCAAGAAGAGCCTGGCCGATTTCCATTCCGTCTTCCGCCGCGCGTCCCTCTGGGCGGTCGGGCCGCTGCCCAGCCTGCAGGTCCGGTTCCTCTCGCTGCCCAAGGCGCGACCCCGGCAACTGTCGAATCTGGTCTATTGGACGTTCCGCAAGGAGATTCCCTTCGATGCCGCCCAGACCGTCTTCGACTACGATGTGGAAGGGGATGTCGCCGGGGCGGGCCAAGCCAAGAAGACCACGGACGCGACGGCCTACACGGTGGCGCAGGCGGACGTGAACGGGCTGGTGGATTTGTTCGACCGCGCCGGGCTGCATGTGGATGGCGTCCTGATTCCGTCGTTCGCGCTGCGCAACCTGTTCCGCCTCCACCCGCAGAGCCAGCCCGGCCCCGCGCTGGGCCTGTATGTGGGGAGCGAGGCGTCGGCCCTTCTGTTCTTCAAGGGCAAGCATGTCGTGTCGCACCGGGTGTTCAAGACGGGCATGAACGTCATGCTGGACGTGTTGAGGGACCGGCATCCGGACTGGTCGCCGGCCAAGACCTATCAAACCATCGCCGCCGCCCTCCAAGCCGTTCCCTCCGCGGAAGAGGCGCCGCCCGCCGAGGCGGCCGCTTCGGACGCCAGCCAGATCAGCAGCACCGTCCACACCGCGTTCGGCCGCCTGATTCAGCAAGTGGAGCGGTCCATGTCGGCCTATCTGGTGGGCCGGAGCGAGGAGGAGATCCGGAGCATCCACATCGCCGGCTCCCTGGCGGGCCTCCCGCCGCTGGTCCGGGAAATGGGATCCAAGCTTGGACTGGCCAGCCAGCCGCTGGATTTGTTCAAGGCGGGACTGTTGGATTCGAAGGTCCCGGCGCCCACGGGGCCGGAGGAGGGCGGCATGCTGGCGCTCGCCTTGGGCGCGGCGCTGTCGGACCCCTCGCACACCCCCAATCTGCTGCATACCTATGTGAAGCGCGCGCAGGAGGCCCGCCAAGCCCGGTGGCGGATGGTGGCCATTGTCCTGGGAATCGCCGTGCTCGCGCTGCTGGCGGTCGCGGGCGGCATGGTTAGCCATCGCAACCGAATCCTCGGCCAGGAACTGAAATCCTACCAGACGCAGATCAAGCAGTTCGCCCCGTATCCGGACCGGGCCATGATCCAGTCCATGGTGAACAAGGCGCAGATGGACAGCCAGCAGCTGAAAGGCATGGCCGACCGCAGCCTGCCGGTGGCCGCACTGAACCAATTGGCGCTGGTTACGCCGGAGGAAATCCGGCTCACCTCCATTTCCATGGGGCGGGAGCCGGTCCAGGGGAAGAAGGATGCGGGGGGGCCGCCAAAGGTCCTGCTCAAGGTGGAAGGCATGGTGTTTGGCGCCCCCGGCTCCCAAAAAGCCAAGCTGGCCGCGTTTGTCCTGCGGCTGGAGGATGCCGAGATGTTCGAGCAGGTGTCGCAATATCGCACCGAGGAGGGCCGGGAAGGCGGGGAACAGGTCCTGCTGTTCGGGTTGGACATGAAGATGGACGACCTCGCCGCAAAACCGGCGCCGAAGGCAAAGGAAGGAGAGGCACCATGAAGACGAGCGCCCGCCTCCACGGAAACGGGGCCATCAGCGGCATCGGCTATCTGGCCATGGCGGTCTTGCTGATCCTGGCCGGAGTGAACCTGTTCCGGCCCGTGCGGAACTGGGTCCAGCTGAACCGGGAAATCGCCGCCGCCCGGATGCGCCTGGACGAGCTGCAGGTCCTCTATCCGCTCTATGCGGAATTGGCCAGCTTGGACTCCCCCTCGCAATGGCCGGGGCTGGAACTGCCCGTCTCCCAGCGGCTTTCCGAGAGCGAAGTCACGGCCATCCCCGAGCGCTTCATGGCGGTGGCCACCCAGAGCCAGGT
>DMJA01000110.1 GCA_003451935.1 Verrucomicrobiota bacterium
TAGCGCACGCCCTGATTGTCGTTCGGATTCAGTTCCAGCATCGCCTCGTATTCGACAACGCCTTCGTCCCACTGCCCCGTCTCGACCAGTACATGCGCCAGCAGGCTCCGTGCCCGCATGTAGGGCCGCGTTTCATGGATCCCCCAGAAATGGTCTTTGAACTCGTTGAAATCTTTTCCGAGGTTCTGTTCGCCCATGGCGACCAGTTTCCGGAGAATAACGATCTGCTCTTCCGGAGGCAGGGTAGACCATTGCAGCAAGCCGAGCCACGCATCCACGTTGGTCGGATCCAGTTGGGTCGCTTCGGTCAGCAACTCGCAGGCCGCGTCGGCATCCGCCTCCCACGCATCATAGACGAGTTGCTGTGCGTCCTGTTCCCGTTTCGACTTGCCCTTGGCCGCCCCGCCTGCCAGCCGCTCCATCCGGCGCAGCATGCTTCCCGCATCGATCGGTTCGCCTTCGATTCCGCGTTTTTTCATGACCTGCAGCCTTCTTTCTCCGTGCCAACGAACTCCTGCCGTTGGACTTTACCGCCCCCCGTTGCCCATCGTCAATCTTCTGCCGTACCTGGCGGGGAAAAGGCGGGAAAAAGCGGCGTTTGTTCGCCCGTCAATCCGGCTTCGTTTCGTCCCCGATCCACTTCAGATAGTCTGGCGAACCGGCGGCGATGGGCAGCCAAACGATCTCGGGGGTTTCGTAGGGATGCATGGACCGGATGAACGTCTCGACCTCGGGATAGAGCGCGGTCCGCGTCTTGATCCACATCATCGTCTCCGCCTCGCGCTGCACCGCCCCTTTCCAGCGGTAGGCGCTGTGGATGGGCATCGTCTGCACGCACGCCGCCAGCCGTTTCTCCAGCAGTCCTTCCGCGATCCGCCGGCCTGTCTCCGGATCCGAGAACGTCGTCACCGCCACGCCGTAGTCCGTGCTCATGACCGCCAGAATACCCCGCCCGCGCCCCTCCGCGCAAGCAATCCCCCCGCCAAGTAAAACGCTTTACTTTTTTCCTTGCCATCCCTGGACCGGCCCGCTAGGGTGCGCAGGCGAACCCCGATCCCTGCACCGGATAAGGAGAGCGAAATGCCTGATTTCACGACTTTGCTGATGGCCGTCGCCATGGGAATGCTCGTTTGGGACTGCATCGAGGTCGGCAAAAACGATGCCGCCAACCTCATCAATGGCGTGTTCGGCGCGCGCGTGCTCACCCGGCGCGCCGCCGTCTGGCTCGCGGGTGCCGCCGTCCTGTGCGGGGCGTTGTTCGCCTCCCCCGTGATGGAAACCGCCCGCAAGGGGATCTTCGAGCCGGGGCAGCTCCAGCTCCAGCAAGCCATGGTCGTCTATGTCTCGGCCTATATCGTGGACACGGCGCTGCTCCACGCCTATTCCGCCTACGGCATGCCCGTCAGCACCACGGCCTCGCTGATCTTCGAGCTGGTCGGCGCCTCCATCGGCGTGTCGCTCTCCCTCGGCCTCGTCCACTGGGGCAAGGTCGCCTCGGTCCTCAACGCCATCGGCGTCTCCATCCTGCTGGCCGGCGTCGCCGGCTTCCTCGTCCAGCGCATGTTCCGCGCCGCCATCCAGGACGAACATACCGACCACCTCCGCGTCCTCCTGCATGGCCCGTGGATCGCCGGCCTGATGCTGACCTGGATGGCGTGGTTCATGGTGCTCAAGGGCATGAAGGACGTCCCGTTCGTCGCCGTCTTCCGCGAGCAGGTCATCGGCCGGCTCGGCACGGGCGGATTTTTGCTCGTGGCCTGGGGCGCGCTGACCTTGCTGGTTCACATGCTGGCCACGATCTTCCAGGAACGCCTCACGAAGCGGCTTTTCGGAATCCTTGCCATCCTCGGGATGCTCTGCCTCGCCTTTGCCTTCGGACAGAACGATCTCGCCAACGGCGCCTCCCCCGGACTCTCCGCCTTCTGGCTCTGGAAGCATGCCGACGTCGGCACGGCCCACGCCACGACCATGCCCATCCCCGTCTGGTTGCTGGCCGCCTGCGGCTTCCTGATGGTATGGGGCATGAACACGAAGAGTGCCCAGCGCGTGACGCGCGCCGCCGTCAACACCGGCAGCCAGTTCGATCACATCGCCCTCTACGCGCCGGGCTGGTGCAAGACCCTTGCGCGGCAGCTCCTGCGCCTGCGCCCCGCCGGCCCCGACCTTGCGCCGCCGCCGCATCTGGACGACCAAGGCAAGCGCGTGCATTTCGATCCCCTGCGCGCCGCCGTCATCATGTCTGTCAGTGCCAGCGTGATTGCCTTCGCCTCCAGCAACGGGTTCCCCGTTTCCACCACCTACGTCACCTTCGCCGCCGTCGTCGCCACCGGCATGGGCGACCGCACCATGGCCCGCGGCGACGCCGATTTGAAAATCGGCCGCGCCCTCTGGGTGGTCTTCAGCTGGTTCTTCGGCGGACTCGTCGCGCTTGCCGCCGCCGCCGCCGTGGCGTGGGTGCTGCTGAAGACGGGCACCGCCGGCCTGATCCTGGGCCTGGGCGGCAACCTGCTTTTGCGCACCTACGTCAAAATACGCGCCGACCGCCACGAACAGCACTACCACCCCAAGTTGCCTCCAGAAACGGCCCCGGCCCCAGGCCCCGGAGACTGAGCCACCTCCCCGCTTCGATTGGGCATCCAAACCCCTTCCGCAGACTTTATAAAGTCTGCGAATAAAACCGGTCATTTTTCAGACAGATATTTACATGAATCTCCTAATTCTTTAGCAAAAGTGGCCAATTTCTCAATTCGCACACTTTATAAAGTGTGC